>PUXX01000089.1 GCA_009659895.1 Campylobacterota bacterium | reverse complement strand
TTCTCTATCAATGGGAAGTTCTATATGTACGATTTCAATCACGACGGCAAGATCGCCAGAAACGACTGGCTCTATATCGATACTGCCTCTGGATCTGCCTTTCGTCTCATGGGCAAGACTCCAACATCCCAGGATGCCTTTGGGTGGCTCCCTCTTCAAGCCATCCCACAAGATCTCGATATTCAGCATCCATCAGGCTATTTTATCTTCATCGACTTTCCCAAAGACAAAGAGCTCTATGGTACTAATGCCTTCTCATGGGTCTATATTACCCAGGATATGACTTTCAAGCTCATGGGTGCCGATGAGAATCACAACTTCGACTATCTTGACGAAAATGGCGACGGCAGAGCAGATCCTCTCTCTCATATCTCTTTTTCGATGAGTGGCAGTGAGGTGTCGTTTGTCTACAACAAAAGTGCCGATGGTACTTCATTGAATTATAAAAAAACCTCTTGCCATGATGAAGCAAGCGCCATTTACAAAGGTACTTCTTTCTATTTGAAAACTAATTCATGGTATCAAGGAGCCATTGTCTACAACTGTAAAATAGAGGCCGATCAAAACTGGGAGCTCAATAAAACCTCCATTACCATCACCCAGATCCAAAAGCAAGAGCAAATCGACCTTCAAATCAATCAAAATAGACTCATTGCCACCCTCGATATCGACTACGAAGAGGGTGTGGTCCATGCAAAAGGCTCCTATAATGGAAATAAATTTGACTGCTATGAACAATACATACCTATTCTTCCCGTAACTATCCACAAAGAGGAAAGATCAAAGCTTGAAGAAGTAATGGAATGGACTGGAGATGATCTACTAATTGGCACCAACTGCCCTACTTGGCTCGAAAATATCGATACACTGCTCAATCAAAAAATAAACTATTTGAAGATGAGTCGAAAATTCAACTTTTCTCACATCATAGATACAGATGGATTAGATCATAAACTCTATGTCTATCAATATATAAAGCTCCAAGGAGATCCAGAAATAATTCAGCAGTTCATCGGGCAAAAGCCCGAAGAGGATTAAAGAGCGGCTTTTGCTTTCTCGACGATTTTCGCGAAGGCTTGCGGTTCGTTCATCGCCATATCTGCCAAGATTTTTCGATCAAGCTCAATTCCGGCTTGCTTAAGCCCATAGACAAATCGCGAATAGCTAATATCATTGAGCCGACATGCGGCGTTGATTCTGGTAATCCAAAGCTTTCGAAAATCTCGTTTTTTCTGCTTTCTGTCGCGGTATGCGTATACGAGGCTTCTTTCGAGCTGCTCTTTGGCTTTTCGAAAGTGCTTTCTTCGTCCACTATAGAAACCTTTGGCCTGCTTGAGGATCTTTTTGTGTCTTCGTCTTCGAACGACTCCAGTTTTTACTCTCATTGGTTACTCCCTTTACCTTTTTGTTTTTTGAGGTGCCGCTTGATGCGGACTTGACCCATTTGGGTGGAGTCAATACCTTAATATGTCGATATCAACTCTTTAATTCTTGGCTCGTCTACCTTGCTCACGTAGTGAGGCGCTCTTAAGTGTCGCTTCGTCTTTGGCGACTTTTTGGTGAGGATGTGGCTTCGAAAAGCGCTTCCCCGCTTGATCTTGTTTTTGGTCTTCTTAAACCGCTTCGCCGCTCCGCGATGGGTCTTCATCTTTGGCATTATGGCTCCTTTACATAATTTAAGGCGCTTATTATAGCAGATTTTACTAAAGAAGATATTTAAAAGGAAAGTTAATTGGCGCCAAAGCGCCGAAGAGGGTTACTTTTTCTTCTCCTCTTTTTTGGGAACGACCATCATATTGATATAGCGCCCCTCCTGGTGAGGTTTTTTCTCCACTACGCCGATATCTTCGATAAGGGGGATGATGCGCTCAAGCACCTCGACTCCCGCTTCTGGATGGGCCATCTCCCGCCCTCGCAAAAAGACGCGAAATTTGACGTGTTTGCCCTTTTCCAAAAACTCTCTGGCATGCTTGACTTTGTAGTCGATGTCGTTTTGAGCGATTTTGACGGAGAGCTTGATCTCTTTGACTTCGATTTTGGCCTGTTTCTTCTTGGCCTCTTTTTTCTTTTTCTCTTGTTGATACTTAAACTTCCCGTAGTCCATAATCTTACAGACGGGAGGATTGGCGTTGGGAGCGATGAGGACGAGATCTAGACCTTTCTCCTCAGCCAAGGAGAGGGCCTCATCACGTGAAATTATCCCATATTGGGTACCATCATCACCTATACACCGTACCTGGGGTGCACGGATCTCTTCATTTAAGAGCACCCTCTCCTCTTTTTTCCTACTCAAAATCGAACCTCACTTAGTTTCTCCTTAATTTTTTCAAAAAATTCTTTTTCTTCTAAATTATACTGCATTTTTTCTCTTCTGTCTCTTATGGCCACGCTTTTTTGCTCAACTTCCTTATCACCTATGACCACCACCATCGGCACCTTCTGTTTTTCAGCATTTCTAATTCTTTTATTGAGACTATCTTTGGAGTCATAAATCTCGCTATCGACGCCCATCTCAAGAAGCCTGCTTTGAAGCTCTTTTGCGTAGGCTACATGAGGCTCGGCGATAGGGACGAAAATCACTTGTATCGGGGCGATGAAGAAGGGAAATTCCCCTGCGTAGTGCTCGATAAGTATTCCGATAAAGCGCTCGAATGATCCCAAAATGGCTCTGTGGATCATCACGGGGCGCTTTGCGCTGTTGTCACTATCGGTAAACTCAAGCTCGAAGCGCTCAGGGAGGTTGAAATCGACCTGAATGGTGCCACACTGCCATTTCCTGCCAATAGCGTCGGTGATCTTGATATCGATTTTTGGGCCGTAAAAAGCGCCACCCCCCTCGTCGATACCATATCGATGGCCGTTTTCGTCAAGGGCCTCTTTGAGCGCCTTTGTCGCTACCTCCCAGATAGCGTCATCGCCGATAGCCTTTTGGGGTTTGGTCGAGATCTCCATCTCATAGGAGAAATTGAAGCTTCGCATAATCTCATCCACAAAGCCTAGCACCTCGATGACGATATCTTTGATCTGCTCCGGTTTACAGAAGATATGGGCGTCATCTTGAGTAAATTCACGCACGCGAAAGAGGCCGTGGAGCACACCGCTCTTTTCATGCCGATGCACCACGCCATATTCAAAATACTTTATTGGAAGCTCTCGGTAGCTGCGCTTTTTGGATTTGTAGATCATGATATGGCCCACGCAGTTCATTGGCTTGATGCCATATTCTACGCAGCTCTGCTTGCTCTCGTCATCACAAATCTCAGTAAAGTACATATTCTCTTTGTAGTTTTGGTAGTGGCCGCTTCTTTTCCAAAGATCGGATTTGAGTATCTCCGGCCCTCGCACCGGCTCGTAGCCTCTTTTGCGGTGGGCTTTGAAAAGGAGATCTTCAAGCTTGCTTCTAAGCCTAGCTCCCTTTGGAAGCCAAAGAGGCAGTCCAGCTCCTACTTCTTCGCTAAACATAAAAAGCTCGAGCTCACCGCCAAGCTTTCGGTGATCGCGCTTTTTGGCCTCTTCGATCATGGTCACATAATCTTTCAAAGCCTTCTTATCGGCAAAAGCGACGCCGTAGATGCGGGTGAGCATCTCTTTGTTCTCATCGCCGCCAAGATAGGCTCCGGCGACGCGCATGAGCTTGAAGTGCTTCAAAAACTTCGTATTGGGCACATGGGGTCCTCGACAAAGGTCCTCCCACTCTCCTTGGCGATAGATCGAGACCACGTCGCTTGGGATAGATTTGAGCACCTCTTGCTTGAGATCGTCATCCTTGAACTTTTCAATTGCCTCATCTTTTGAGATTTCGTAGCGCTCGATTTCAAGCTTTCGTTTGGCGATCTCAGCCATTTTTTTCTCTATTTTTTTGAGATCATCTTCGCTAATTTTTTCATTGGTACGAAAATCGTAATAAAAGCCCTCATCCACCACAGGCCCTACGAAGAATTTGGCATCGGGATAGAGCTCTTTGATAGCTTGGGCCATGAGATGGGCAGTGGAGTGGCGAATCACTTCTAAAGCTTCTTTGGAGTTTTCCGGGTAGATTTTGTGAGAGGATTCTATGTCGATGTTTTTTGCTTTTGCGGTTTGGAGGTCTATGATTTCATCATCTTTTTTGATCGCAATCGGTTCCAATCAGTTCCTTTTCATTAATCATAGGGCATAGCTCACACAAGCCATGTCCAATGACTAATGGTGGTCGCGAGAGGATTCGAACCTCTGACCACTACGATGTCAACGTAGTGCTCTACCCCTGAGCTACGCGACCGACGGTGAAATTATACATCTTTTTTGAAAAAATGTAAATATATAAAGCCAGCCACCGCCAAATCGATCATCACATCGGCAAAATTGAACACCGCAAAATCGAACCCACAGTGCCAATAGACATAATCGATCACACCCCCATAGACGAAGCGATCATAGAGATTGCCCAAAGCCGCGCCAAAGAGCATACCGCTAAGAAGAGGATGGCGATCGATAATCCTCTCTTTGAGAGCATAGCCCAGTACGAAGGCTATCAGCCCTACCAAGATCCACTTGAGCCACTCACCCAAAAAGGCAAAGAGACTAAAAGCGACCCCTTTATTGAGCACGAAGCCAAGCGTGATACACGCGCTCTCCCAATAAAACCCCGCAAAAAAGAGCTCCTTGAGGGCTCTATCGATGAGAAACACCCCCAAAGCCATCGACAAAAAGGCTATGCGTCCCCTCATACCAGCGCTTTTTGAAAAAACTCCACAAGCTCATCCATCGTTTTGTTCAAGGCTTTGGCGTCTTTTCCTTCCAAAAGGATGCGCAGCTTGTTCTCAGTACCCGAATAACGAATGAGGGATCGAAGCCCTCTTCTTTTGATCTCCTCCTGCCACTCCCCAAAGCCCTCGATTTGCTCGAAGGGCTTTTTTTCCTTGATGTTGATATTCTCCAGCCGGCTCGGATAGGGTTCAAAAGGGCTTAGTATCTCACTTGCTTTTTTGCCGCTTCTTAGCATCAATGCGGCTATTTGCAAAGCGCTGGCAAGTCCGTCTCCCGTCTTGGCGTAGTCACCAAAAACGATATGACCACTATTCTCTCCTCCAAAATTGAGCCCCTCTTTTTTCATTTCATCTAGCACATACTTATCTCCCACCCCACAGCGCACAAGATCGATACCGTTGGCTTTCAAAAAGTCCTCCAAGGCCTGATTGCTCATGACAGTGGCGACCATTTTATCTCTATTGAGACGGCCACACTTTTTAAGATAAAGAGCCAAGGCTCCCAAGATCTTGTCTCCATCGACAATCTCACCTCTTTCATCCACTACCACCAATCTATCGGCATCACCATCTAGGGCAAACCCCACATCGGCACGATACTTTCTGACACTGTGGGCCAGCTCCTCTGGATGCATGGCACCACATTTGTAGTTGATATTAAAACCGTTTGGCTTGTCATTGATGACGATCACCTCCGCTCCAAGCTCACTAAAGACCGTGGGAGCGACTTTATAGGCAGCTCCATTGGCAGTGTCGATGACGATACGAAGAGTGCTCAGGGTCAAGTCTTTGGGAAAGGAGTTCTTTAGATGCACGATATAGCGCCCGATCACATCGTCGATCCGCTTCGACGCTCCGATCTCTTTTTCTACTTTTTGATTATCTTCGATAGCCTCGTCGTCGAAGTAGATCTTCTCGATAGCCTCTTCATCTCTCTCCTGGAGCTTGTCCCCTTTATGATCGAAGAACTTGATGCCGTTATCATAGTAGGGGTTGTGTGAGGCGCTTATCATGATCCCGGCATCACAGCGCATATCCTCGGTCAAAAAGGCGATCGCCGGTGTCGGCATGGGACCTACCTGGATGACATTGTAGCCTACTGCCGTCAGACCACTTACAAGGGCGTTTTCTATCATATAGCCGCTTCGTCTGGTATCCTTGCCCACGACGATCTTGTTGGTAACGCTGTTTTTGCGAAAATAGATCCCCGCTGCCATCGCCAATCTCATAGCAAGCTGGGCCGTGAGCTTCTTGCCTGCCTTCCCCCGTACTCCATCCGTTCCAAAGAGCCTCATGTCGCCTCCGATAAAACTTAAAAGTTTATTAATTTAAAGAAAATTTAAACAATTTTGCGCTAGTATTCTAGCCTAAAATAGATAAAAAAGGATTGAAGCCCATGGCAAATCACAAATCGGCTCTCAAACGAGTTCGCCAGACAAAAAAGAGAACGGAACGCAACAGATTCTACAGAACGCGAATGAAAAACATCATCAAAGCTGTCAAAGAGGCTGTGGCCACAGGGGATAAGCAAAAAGCGATCGAAGCTTTGAAAGTGGCCAACAAACGTATCCATGAATATGTGAGCAAAGGCATCATCAAGAAAAACAACGCCTCTAGAAAAGTCTCCAAGCTCCACAAACTCGTCAACTCCATGAACGAAGCCGCATAAGCGGCCTCATGGAGCCTCCATGCTCAAAGAAAAACTCACCCCATTCATTGAACGCTACGAAGAGATCAACCGTCTCCTAAGCTCTCCGGAGATCACAAGCGATATCAAAAAAATGACAGCTCTATCCAAAGAGCAATCCGATATAGAACCAATCGTCGAAAAAGCGAAGGAGTATTTTGCCATCGTCGACGCCATCGAAGAGAACAGAAGCCTCATCGAAGATGAGGAGCTAGGAGAGCTTGCCAAAGAGGAGCTAAGAGAACTTGAACCCAAAAAAGAGGCCCTGGAAGAGGAGATCAAAGTACTTCTCATCCCAAAAGATCCCAACGACGAAAAGGATATCTACTTAGAGATCAGAGCCGGTACGGGTGGAGAGGAGGCTGCTCTTTTTGCTGCGGATCTCTTCAAAGCCTACGCAAGATACGCCGAGAAGAAGGGGTGGAGAGTAGAGATCGTCAGCTCCAGTGAGAGCGATACGGGTGGATACAAGGAGCTCATAGCCAAGATCAAGGGAGAGGGTGTCTATAGCCGGCTCAAATATGAAGCGGGCACCCACAGAGTCCAAAGAGTGCCAGAAACGGAGTCTCAAGGGCGCATCCACACTTCCGCCGTCACCGTGGCAGTGATGCCAGAAGTGGATGACGTGGACGTACAGATCAATCCAAACGATCTCAAAATCGACGTCTACCGCTCCAGCGGCTGCGGGGGACAGTCGGTCAACACCACCGATAGCGCCGTGCGCATCACCCATATTCCCACCGGCATCGTCGTGGCGATGCAGGATGAAAAGAGCCAGCACAAGAACAAAGAAAAAGCAATGAAAGTCCTCAAAGCCCGTATCTACGAAAAGATGATACGCGAGCAGCAAGAGGCCTTGGCAAAAGATAGAAAAGAACAGGTAGGCAGCGGCGACAGGAGCGAGCGGATCCGCACCTACAACTACCCCCAAAACCGCATCACCGACCATAGAATCGGACTGACTCTCTACAAGCTCGATGAGATCATGCAAGGGGGCGATTTCGATCAGATCATCGAGCCCCTCATCGCCCACTACCAAGCCCAAAAGATACAAGAAGCCGGATTATAACCGCTTCTTGTACCCGCTGTTGACCTTGATCTTGATCCCCCAAGCATAGATCTTGGTGATCAGCTCCTTCATCCACGAAGCCACACGCCCTTTGAGCTTGAGCCCGAATATCTCTCCCACCGCGTAGTTTCTTCCAAGGGCTACGAAGACGCCATAGACCCGGCCATTAAAGGGATCTTTGCGCCTGCCGGTTATGTGAGCAGCTACATATTCGGCGCTCTGCTCGGCTATCTGGGCCGTAGGAGGGAGAATCTCTCCTTTTTTGTTTCGGATCTGGGCGCAATCGCCGATGGCGTAGATATGATCGTCCACCCTCAGATATCGATCCACTATGAGCTGTCCCAATCGGTTCTTTTTAAAAGCAAGATTTCGCACAAAAGCGGCGGCCTGGATACCGCCAGCGAAAATGAAGAGATCGTAAGCGATTCGCTCCCCTTCCAAATAGACAAACCGCTCGTCCACCTCTTGAATAGGACTATTGAGCCGCGCCTGCACACACAGCTTCTCCAGCCGCTCCTGCGTGGCACGCTGCAAAAAGGGGCTGCTTCCTGGAAGTAAAGACTCAGTCGCTTCGATCAAAATCACCTCGATCATAGGGCACTGCCCCACTTGGCTGTCACACTCTCTAGCCACACTCATGAAATCAGCCGCCAGCTCCACGCCACTTAGCCCGCCTCCTCCCACGACAATTCGGGCGGGACGCTGATAGGCTACCTCATCAAAAAGACGCTGCAAAAAGGCCTTTTTGAACCCAAAAGCGCTTGGAAGCTCCTTGAGAGCTACGCTTCTTTCTTTGAGCCCCTTGATAAAGGGCGGAAAGTAGTCCTCAGCTCCCACGGCGATGACAAGCCTATCGAAAGGGTAGCGTCCCTTTTTGCCCACCACCTCTTTCTCTTCCAACGCTACCGCCACGTCTTGAACGAAAGAGACGTTGGGAAAGTAGGCGCAAAAGCTTTGGAGACTAAAAGTGATGTCGCAGATGTTCTTGCGCCCTGAGAGAAACTCATAGGCTTCGGTCTGAAGGTAGTGATAGGGATTTTTGTCGATGAGGGTGATTTGGTAATCTCTTGGAAGGGACTCGATGAGGCGCAGTCCTCCGTAGCCCCCTCCAAGCACCACGATATGCATCAGTCTAGATGGAGTCCGTTTTTGCGGATGATGGATGAGACGAGATAGTTGTAGCGCTTCCCTAGTTGGGAGTAGCGATGCATCGTCATCGCAGCTTCCAAAGCACCAAAACGTCTGCCAGCTCTCTTAGCCTGCGCTCTGGCAGCGCGAAATTCCCTGTAGGCTCTGTGTCGGTTGAGATTGAGCATATAAGAAGCTATCGAATCACTCAGCGTATCGAAGATCTTGATTTTATGTTTTTTGCCAGGTGCTCGATGTTTTGGCACGAGGCCCCTTTTGCCGTAGGTCCACTCTCCAAAAAGATTGTTCGCCTCCCGTGCGAACCGACTCTTGCCCCACCCGCTCTCAAGTGCGGCTTGTGCTAGCACCAAAGCCGTGGGGATCGTGTCGATTTTCTTGAGATAGGCTTCTTTGTCATAAAGATGCTTAATCCTGTACTTCTTGGCCAAGAGAGCCAACTTCTCCAAAAGAGCCTCCTCTACCAAGGGATTTTGCTCATAGGCTTTGAAAAAACGCTCTACAAACTCCCTTTCTTGAAGGATCTTTTTGTTTTCTTGTTCTACGAGCGGCTTTAGGATCTCAAAGAACTTCTCTTTTTGAAGCTTGATATTTTTGATAGCATAATACCAGCCAGGAATCTTCTCAGCAGCCCCAACAAAAAGTGCCATCATTATCAATAACACAAACAGACGTCTCAAACAATTCCCTCCTTGAAGGTCTCAAAAATTTTCTCCACTCTACCTTTGAAATAGAGTCCTTTTTGGATACGAAGCTGGAGCTCCTCTCCACTTTTTGGGTAGATCAAGACCCTCTCCTTGACCCTACCCTCCTCATTGGCCCGTAAAAATGCAGCTGCCATACCTGTACCGCAAGCCTGGGTCTCATCTTCGACCCCACGCTCAAAAGTTCGGATACCCATTTTTTCCAAATCCGTAATTTTAGCATAATTTACATTTGCATCATATTTATCTCTAAGTTTTTTAGCGATTTTTTTATCAAACTGTTTCAGATCTTCTACAAACGCAACCAGATGAGGTACGCCCGTATCGATGAGCCACCACTCCAGACCCTCCTCATGGATACCTTTTTTTAGTATTTTTGGTTCCGTAAGCTGGGATTCGACCATCTCCCCATCCACCACTGCCTCTATCACACCAGCAAGCGTCAAAAAACGCATTTTCTTTGGAGCCAAGCCATAAGTAAAAGCGTAATGAGCCGCAGCCCGGCTGCCGTTGCCGCACATCTGGGCCACGCTTCCGTCAGCGTTGTAGAATTCCCACTCAAAGTCATACTCCTCATGGGGCAAAAGGACGATGAGGCCATCGGCACCGATCCCCCCAAATCGATCGCAAAGCCTTCTGGCCGTCTCGCTCCTGTCTCGCTTGACGAAGCTATGAAATATCACGAAGTCGTTTCCGCTCGCACTATATTTAGCCAACTGCATAACGCTCCTTTATCTGGTCTACGAAGAGCTCGATCTGTTTTTGGAGATGTTTGAGATCGCCGCTGTTGTCGATCACATAATCGGCCATGCGCCGTTTTTGTTCGATATCGATCTGGGCATCGAGGCGCTGCATAGCCTCCTCCTGAGTCAAACCGTCTCTTTTTATCAACCGCTCCAGTTGCAAAGATCTTGGAGCATAGACGACCGCTACAGGGGAGAGGGGGTAGTTTTTGGTCTCAAAGAAGAGCGGAATGTCGATGAAGTAAGGCACGTTGAAACGCTCCTCCTTTCGCGCAAGCTCCAAAATCCGCTCTCGGATGAGGGGATGCAAGAGGCTTTCGAGCTCTCTTCTTTTGCTCTCGTCGCTAAAGACCAAGGCTCCAAGAGCCTTGCGATCGACCTTGCCTCCCTTGACGTACTCCTCGCCAAAAAGCTCGGCGACGGCACCGGCTTGATCGTCCAAGACCCGATGGGCCACCTCGTCGGCGTCGATGACATGAAAGCCGTGGAGCTTAAGCAGGTTCGCCGCCGTACTCTTGCCCGTAGCGATCCCTCCGGTAAGGGCGATAGCGTAGGGAAGCTCTACCACTTATAGAGATCTCCCAGCTCTTTTTTGACGTAGTTGGGTAAAACGAAGCTGGCTTTGTGCAGATCGGAGTTGTAGTAGCGTAGATCATCCAAAAGATCGGCCCTTTGTAAGATAATATCGGCGGTGGGATGGTAGAGCTTGCTGCCAAGGATGAAGTTCCAGTTGCATCCGGGATAGACATACATCTCGAAGCGGTAAGGCATGACGATCTTGAAAAACTCTCCTATTACTCCCATGATCTGCTTGTGCAAGGGCATATCGATCCACCAGCTCTCCCCTTGGGCCACCACGATGCCGTCGTCTTTGAGTATCTTGAAGACATGGGCGTAGAAGTTGCGATCGAAAAGTCCCTCCGCGGGACCTTCGGGATCGGTGGAATCGACTAGGACCAGATCGTAGGTAGCGGCGGGAACGTTTTTGACATATTCGATGCCATCATCTATCATGAGATTGAGCCTAGGATTTTCCCAATCGCCGATATGGGGGAAGAACTCCTTGCTCACGTTCACCACCTCTTCGTCGATCTCGACCATATCGACTTGGATCTCGGGGTGGCGCAAGAGCTCCTTGGCCACGCCACCGTCCCCGCCTCCAATCACCAGGGCTCTTTTTGGCTCTTTGTGGGTGCATGCTGGCACATGGGCCATCATCTCGTGATAGATGAACTCATCCTTTTCACACAGCATTCCGTGTCCGTCTATTACCAAAACTCGCCCGAACTCCTTGCTCTCATATACTTCGATCGTCTGATATTTACTCTTGGTCTCGTAGATCTTCGCCTCTACTTTGATACCCTGTTTGAAAAAGTCGTTGTGTATCTCCTCGAACCACATAACAGCTCCATTTAAGATAAATTTTGTCTGATTTTAGCAAATTTCGCTAAATTATACAAAAAGTTAAAGAGTTAGATGATATAATTTATACTAAAAATCCAAGGAGCGAACGATGTGCGGTGACAAGATGCAACGAATCTTGATGGCTATCATGCTGGGACTTACGATGTATCTCTTCGCTATGGGACGAACGGATCAGACCATGTTTCAGATCGCGGTGATTTTGCAGACCTTCATGATCATCATGATTTTGATCTTCGCCTTTACCAACTTCTGCCCAAGTCTTTGGTTCTTCAACAAAGTCTTCGGTAAGTGCGACTGGGACAAGAAATGAGTATAAGCTACAAAGATAGCGGCGTCGATATCGACGCCGGCGCAAAACTTGTCGAAGAGATCAAACCCTTCGTCCAAGCCACCTTCAACGAACACGTCCTAGGAAGTATCGGCGGCTTCGCCGGAGGGTTCGCCCTGCCCCAAGGCTACAGATCTCCCGTGCTCTTTGGAGCTACCGACGGGGTCGGCACGAAGCTCAAGCTAGCGATTGACGCCAAGAAGTTCGATAGCGTAGGCATCGATCTGGTGGCCATGTGCGTCAACGATCTCATCTGTAGTTTCGCCGAGCCTCTCTTTTTCTTGGACTACTACGCTACGGGCAAATTGGATGTAGAAGAGGCCAAAGAGGTGATCAAAGGGATCGCCCTAGGGTGCGAAGAGGCCGAATGCGCGCTGATCGGCGGCGAGACGGCGGAGATGCCTGGTATGTACAAAGAAGGGGATTTCGATCTGGCCGGCTTCGCGGTGGGTATAGCTGAAAAAGAGGAGCTTGAACACCGCCCCCCACTCCAAGAAGGGGACATCCTCATCGCCCTTCCCTCATCCGGCATCCACTCCAACGGATATAGCCTGGTGCGCAAGCTCTTTTTCGAAAAGCTTGGGATGAGCTTGGAGGATGAGTTCGAAGGAAGGCCCTTAAAAGAGGTGCTGCTTGAGCCGACCCGCATCTACGTCAAGACCTTCAAAAAGCTCAAACCCCGCATCAAAGCCCTAGCCCATATCACCGGCGGAGGTATCGTGGAAAATCTCCCCAGAATCCTCCCAGATAGTCTAGACGCCATAGTGGAAAAGTCCAAGATCAAAACCTTGCCCATCTTCGACTTCATCGCAAAGTACGTGGACGAAGAGGAGATGTACAAAACCTTCAATATGGGCGTGGGGATGATTTTGGCCGTCGATCCCAGGGATGCGGAGGCGGTGCTTGCACAAAGCGACGGCTATATCGTCGGCAGCCTCACAAAAGGATCGGGAGGGGTGCGATTACGCTAATCTATCTCCTCTCCAAGATCCTCAAGGCCTTTTTGCTCCCGCCAGGGCTTTTGATCGTCATCTTCTTTGCTCTTTTTATCACTCTACGAAAGAGAATATTTCTGGCTCTAGCTTTTGCGCTTTGGATGATCAGTCTCCATCCTGTAGCGGATCTGTTGATCAAGAGCCTAGAGTATCGCTCCTATCCCATACCCCACTCCCCTCCCCAGGCGGTGGTGGTCCTAGGAGGAGGCGATATCCCCCAGGCTCCAAATCTCCCCACATCCCCAGCAGGCACCAAACGGATCCTCTATGGACTCATGCTGGCCTACCAGGATCACCTCCCCCTCATCGTCAGCGGTAAAGAGAACGAAAGCGCCAAAGCCACCATCCTTCAGATCTCTGAGGCCTTTGGGCTCCCTTTCAAAGAGTCCTCCACCCCAAAACCTCTCCATTTCACCATCGAAGGAGTAAGTCAAGACACCTTCCAAAACGCTGCAAAAAGCGCCACCCTGGCTCCCAAGAGCATCTACCTGGTCACTTCGGCCTTCCATATGCCCAGGAGCTACCGTCTCTTCCGCCATTTCGGATTTGAAGTACGAGCAGCCCCCACGGACTATAGAGGGTGGAGCCAATATGAGCCTTTGGATATACTCCCATCCATGGGGGCTATGTGGAAGAGTTACTGGGCCATGCATGAATACCTGGGGCTTTTGAGCCTCTATCTACGGGGTATCTTTTAGTAGATCCATCACCTCTTCGTCACTGAGCTGATGGAAATCTTCGTAGTACTGTCCCACCGCCATGAAATCCATAGGCACTTGGAGCACTACCACCTTATCGGCCACCTCTTTCAAAAGAGCCAGGCTTTCAGCAGGAGCGACGGGTACGGCTATGATCACCTCCTTGGCCCCTTCCTCTTTCAAGGCTTTTGTTGCTAGATACATACTAGCCCCCGTCGCCACACCATCATCTACGAGTATCACTCTCTTACCTTCTACCGGTATGCGAGATTTCCCATAAAGAGCCCTTTTTTGTATGATTTTGTCCAAAATCGCTCTCTTTTGCTCTTCGATATAGGGTCTTGAGATATTGAGCATCATCAAAGCCCTCCTATTGAGATACTCCAGCCCATTCTCGCTCACCGCACCAACAGCAGCTTCTGGATTGTAGGGGGAGGGGATCTTCTTGACGAAGAAGATATCCATAGGAAGCCCCAATCTTTTGGCTATCACATAGGCTACCGGCACACCTCCTCTTGGCAGCGCCAAGACGATGGTATCAGGATCTTTTGCATACTCTTTGAGCGCCTCTGCAAGCAGCTCTCCCGCCTCAAAACGATCACGAAAAACCATTGTCAACCTCCTCATTCTTTACTATAATATAGCACAAAAGGAGCCAAATGAGAGCGGTGATTCAAAGAGTATCCTCATCCTGGGTCAAGATCGAAGGGCACCAGATCGCTCAGATCCAAAAGGGCTACAACATCCTGCTAGGCATCGTCAAAGGGGACACTATTGAGGATGTCGACAAACTGATCAAAAAAATTCTTAATCTCCGTCTCTTCCCCAACGAAGAGGGCAAAATGGACAAAAACATCCTCCAAGTACAGGGTGAGATTTTGGTGGTGAGTCAGTTTACGCTAGCAGCCAGTATCAAACGGGGCAACCGCCCTGACTTTGGCGCTGCAGCACCCCCTGAGGAGGCCAAGAGACTCTATGAGCTCTTTTGCCAAAGGCTTCAGGAGTATCTGCCCTTGCAAACAGGGGAGTTTGGGGCAATGATGGAGGTAGGCGTCGTCAATGACGGCCCCGTCACCATCATCGCAGATAGCGGGGAGTTATGAGAGTAGGCCACTATATAAGCGATCGGTATGGAGGTGTAAGCCTAGCACCCTATAGCTCCCTCAACATCGCCTATCATACCGGTGACGATCCAAAAGCTGTGGAGCGCAATCGCCAGATCCTTTTTCAAAAGGCCAATATCACCCAGGCCCAGTTCGCCCACCAGATCCACGGCACCCAGATCCGCTATATAGACAAAATCTCTTCTGCGCCCCACTGCGACGGACTCATCACCGATAGAGCCAACCTTCCTCTAGCCATTATGAGCGCTGACTGCTTTGGGGTCCTTCTTTATGACGAAGCAGCCGGTGTCATCGCAGCTTTGCACGCCGGCAGATCTGGAGCCAGCGAAGGTATCGTCAAAAAAGGTATCGCCAAGCTCAACGAGTTTGGCGCCAAAAATCCTCACGCCATTATTGGTCCGGGCATCCATGTTTGCTGCTATGAGATATCGCCCCAGCTAGCGGCTCAATACCCCAAACGATTTATTAAAAAAGATCGCTTTTTGGATATTAAGAAAATTATTTATGAAGATTTGAAAGAGGGTGGGGTAGAATCGATCTATGACTACAATATCTGTACAGCTTGCGATAAGCGCTACTACTCCTACCGTAGGGAGGGAGTCACAGGGCGTTTTGCTACGATAATTTGGATGGAGGAGCGATGAAGGAGCTATTTGAGATCATTCCCAAACTTCCAGCTGTCCGGGTTTTTGAATTTGCCAAGGATTATGAAACATCAAAGCAGCTAAGTGAGTTTTGCAAAGCCAAAGGACACTATCTAGAGATCGTAGCTTTTGAGGATGAGATCTATGAGCAGATCAAAGATCTAGGCTCAAAAAGCAGGCGCATAGCGCAAGAAAAGGAGCGCTACAATCAGCGTTCCATGATGTTTGATACCATTTTTGTTAGCTACCCCTTACAAAAGGTTTTGGATCTGGAAGCTCTTTTGCGCAAGATCTATCGGATGACAAAAAATGCCGGAGATATCGTTTTATATACCACACCCCAAGAGCAAGAGGCTCTTGAGAGACTTCTAGAAGAGCTCAACTACGTCGCCATCAATCCCATAGAGCTTCAAGATGTCGTAGCCCTTACCGCCAAGAAGCTCCACGGCTGGGCGAAAGTTTAGTTATAATTATAGTATGGATCTCTACAAAGCCTTTATCGACAACAATATCAATCCCTTTGTCGTCTTCGACGCAGAAGGCCATGTCTTGCAGTACAACGACGAAGGGGAATATATCCTCTCTGTCATCGACAAGGACGAGCTCTACAACCTCGCCGTCTCTCACGCATCCATGAGTTTTGGCTTCAAACACTCCTTTTTGGATATCGATATAGGTCACTCGAGCTTTTGTGCCATCAGTGTTGGGTATATCAACAGCGACACCATAGGTATCATGCTCCACAAAAACGTCTGTAGCAAAAAATATAAAGCGATCAACGAAGATCTTCAGTTTGCCAACATCTTCACGCTACTTGACATCGCCATCAACACCAATCTAGACCCTTCCACACCAATCGAAGCGGAATATGATGTCTCTATCCCTGAGTTCAAACTCAATATCAACAATTTTCTCCAGCTTCTCAATAAGATCTTCAAAGCCCTAAAGAACAGCCCCTCCATCTATATCCGTGTCGCTATCGCCACAGGATGTAGCATCAAGATCGATAACAAACGCTATCCGGTCATCAATATCGACATCAAGTCCCCTCAGATCCCATCCATACAAAACATCAAAGATGACGACTTTATCATCTCCATCGAAAAAGATACAATCCACATAGAGCTACCCTTTATAACTTAGATTGATATTTTTTCAGCTTTGAGGTGAGAGTGGCCCGATTGAGTCCCAGGACTTTTGAGATAGCCAAAGCGCTCTTGTAGCGCTTTTTGGCAGCTCGGAGCAAAGGGATCTCAAAAAAGCTCAGCAACTCCCTATACCCCCTCTCAAGCCGACTGGCGAAGAACTCTTCACAAAGCCTCATGAATCGTCCCTCATCAAGCTTCTCTAAAAGAGCCCGCTCATAGATGGATCGCTTCAAGGAGATGGCGTTGGCACTCAGATCTAGATCAAACTGCTCAGGCATCTTCTCTAGCTCAAACTCTCGCATCGCCTTTTGGATATAGATCCTTTTGAGCTCTTCAAGATCTTCTGGCCTTTGAGAGAGGGGAGGGATGAATATACGCACAGGAAAATAGTCCTCATACAGTTCCTTGCTCTTTGTAGAGGCTGCGATGATGCGATACTCCTTGAAACGGCCCATGAAACTCATCACGTCAGAGACGTTCTCAAAATCTCTGATAAAGATCTCCTTATCTTGAGGTCTGTGCTCTTCTAGATCCTTGACGCTAAATTTTGGAATGTTTTTGAAGACTGTATTGACTAGCGTCTCCTTGCCCGTACCCCGTTCCCCTTCGATGAGAATATTCACAGGCAGTGTAGCGCTCACTCGCAAGACATTGAGCACTTTGATACTTTGGGGGGATTTTGCGATAAAGCTCTCCATCTCCACTCCTTTTGTGCAAAAATTATACAATATTTTTGACGCCGCTTCGATACAATTTTTTCGTCAAAACTATCCAAAGGAGTATGGTATGAAAAAGTGGATGGTCGCGATGGCGGCGCTTTTGCCTACATTCGCATTCGCAAAAGATAAGCTCAATAGCGGAGACACGGCATGGATGATCGTGGCTACGGCCTTCGTCATGCTCATGACACCAGCTGGACTGGCGCTCTTTTATGGGGGGATGACCAGAGCCAAAAATATCCTCAATACCTATATGATGGTCTTCATCGCCTATGTCATTGGCTCAATTGTCTGGGTGATGTGGGGATACTCCCTAGCCTTCAACGGAGATGGAGCGATCATCGGAGATCTTAGCAAGATCTTCTTAAAAGGGGTCACCGTCGACAGTCTCAGCGGGACCTATCCAGAGTTTGTTTTCATCGCTTTCCAGGGCACTTTCGCAGCTATTACCCTAGCAATCGCCAGTGGTTCGGTGATCGAGCGGATGAAGTTCTCCACATGGGTGATCTTTAGTGTGCTTTGGGTCACTTTTGTCTATGTGCCCATCACCCATATGGTCTGGGGAGGTGGATTTTTGTACAACGACGGGGCTTTGGATTTTGCTGGTGGTACGGTCGTCCATATGAACGGCGGTCTGGCCGGGCTGGTACTTGCCCTCATGCTTGGCAAACGCCGTGGCTATCCAAAAGAGGCGATGCATCCTTCTAGCGTCATCCTCACGGCTCTTGGAGCAGCTATCCTTTGGTTTGGCTGGTTTGGATTCAACGCAGGAAGCGAATTTGCCGCAGATGGCGTAGCGGGAAGCGCGCTTCTTATGACCAACTTCGCAGCTGCAATTGGTGCTCTTACATGGGTGATTATCGAATGGATCGTCTACAAAAAGCCGACCCTCCTTGGCGCTGCGACCGGTGCGGTAGCTGGCCTGGTCGCCATCACTCCAGCAGCTGGATTTGTGGATGTGCTAGGAGCTCTCATCATCGGAATCGGCGGAAGTGTAGTTGGATTTTGGGGTGTAGCGTGGCTCAAAAAGGTCTTCAAATATGACGATAGCCTCGATGCCTTTGGTGTCCACTTCCTAGCGGGGCTTTGGGGAGCACTGGCGACGGGACTTTTCGCCCTCCAAGAGCTTGCATGGGATGGAAGCCCCCTCAAAGATCACGGCGATCGTATGGCTCAGATGCTAGTGCAGCTAGAATCTGTGGTGGTGACTATGGTTTTTACCGGTGTCGTGACCGCAATTGTCTACTTTATCTCCAGCCTCCTTACAGGTGGTGGAAGAGTGGATGAGGAGACTGAGGTCATGGGACTTGACGAAGCGGTCCATGGTGAGAGAGGATTCAATCTCAAATAATTTTTGGGGCTTCGCCCCCATGCTAAAGGAGTGAAAATGAAAAAGATCGAAGCGGTTATCAAACCTTTCAAGCTAGAAGATGTCAAAGAGGCGCTCAGCGAAGCGGGTATTACCGGTATGACTGTGAGCGAAGTCAAAGGCTACGGACGCCAGCAAGGCCACAGTGAGCTCTACCGAGGAGCGGAATATGTGGTCGACTTCTTGCCCAAGGTCAAACTAGAAGTCGTCGTCAAAGACGAAGATGTGGATATGGTGGTAGACAAGATCAGCGAAGCTGCCAGGACCGGTAAGATCGGCGACGGCAAGATCTTCGTCAGCGACGTGGAGAAGGTCGTACGAATCAGAACGGGAGAGAGGGACGAGGAGGCGCTCTAAGCGCTAATCCTCATCCTCTTCCTCATCCTTTTCTCCAAAGGTTCTTTTGAGTCCCTCAATAAGCTCTCTCTTCTCTTGCTCGCTCAATCTAGCTTCCGGATGGGCCAAAAGATACAAAAATGGCGGCATCTCCCCCTTTTCCACCACTTCAGCAGCTTCATCTGCCTCTTGCTCTTGATAGCCCCACATGGAGACGTTGAGATGTTTGCGCCCTTCATGCACGTCATAGGCTATGAGCCAAGAGACAGGAGCGATATAGCTATACCACGGCCATCTGGTATGATGGGAGTGGCAATCGCCACAAGCCCTCATAAAGAGCTCTTTTGTCCTCGCAGAGTCCCACCGGGGCTCCCCTTTGACGGGTGGATTGCTTCGATCGACCGGTATGAACTGGATCAAAACAAAAAGCGCCAAGAGCCCTATAAATGCCTTTTTCATCATTATCTCCTCATAAGAGCTATTTATAGATTAAAGCACGGCAGGGCTTTATTTTCTCTTAATCTTCTCCAGCCACTCCTCCAGTCGCTTCTCGTAGCCTATCCCTCTGCTTTCATAGAACTTCATCGGACGGCTCATATAGGCCTGCTCTACCCATCCACCATAGTCGTGAGGATAGAGATATCCTTGAAATTTCGGTGGTCTAAGATGATGGGGGATGGGGTGGATCTTGCCTTTTCGCACCGCTTCTTGGGCCTTGTTGATAGCGGTATAGGCGGCGTTGGATTTTGGTGATGAGGCTAGATATATCACACACTGGGAGAGAATGATACGAGCTTCAGGATAGCCGATATTCTTCACGGCCGTCAGGGTGGAGACGGCCAGATTGAGAGCGTTGGGGTTGGCGTTGCCGATATCTTCACTGGCCAGTATCACGAGGCGTCTGGCTATGAATTCTGGCGGCTCACCCCCTTCGATAAGTCTGGCTAGATAGTAAAGAGCCGCGTCGATATCGCTGCCTCGGATGCTCTTGATGAGTGCACTGGCTAGATCATAGTGGGTATCGGCACTGTTTGAGCCTTCGTGGTAGCTCATGGGAGCTAGCTCTTTTAAGAGCGCTAATGTAATATGATTGGAAGCCACAGAAGCGGTTTGCAAAAACTTGATGAGATTTCTAGCATCCCCCTGGACAATACGCAAAAGATAGGCTCTAGCATCCTCATCGATCTCCAAAGCCAATCTCCTAGCGACCCTATCCATAAGCTCTTCTAGCTCCCCATCCTCCAGAGGCCTCAACTCAAAGAGCAGGCTTCTTGATCGTATAGCTGCTGTCAGGGAGAAAAAAGGATTTTCTGTGCTAGCCCCCAGGATCAAAGCCCGATCCCTCTCCATAATAGGCAACAGGACCTCTTGTTGGGTACGAGAGAGGCGATGGACCTCATCAATAAAGAGAATAGGGCGCATGAAAGAGTTTTGATACTCAGCGACTATCTTTCTGATCTGATCGATCTTGAGGCTGGTGGCGTTGAGCTCAAAAAAGTCACTATCGTAGATCTTGGCAATAATCCTAGCCAGCGTAGTCTTGCCTGTGCCTGGAGGACCGAAGAAGAAAGAGTGGGGGAGGGCACGCTGATGCAAAAGTTTATAAAACAGGGCCTGGGGATTGAGAAGATGGCGCTGACCTATGAACTCTTCCAAGCTTTTGGGACGAAAGCTATCCATCGACCACTTTGATATAGATTTCCCTCTCTTCCCTTGGACCATCGAATTCACAAAAGAAGATCCCTTGCCATTTGCCAAGCATCAACTTCGCATCCACGACAGGGATAGAGACGCTGTTGCCACATAGGGCAGATTTGAGATGGGCGTCGGCGTTCTCGCCGTGGGCGTAGCGATCGCTTTTGGGCACAAGACGGCTCATATGGGCCAGATAGTCTCTTTGAAGTGAAGGATCGACATTTTCAAAGAGCAAAACGCCAGTGGTGGTATGAGGCGAATAGACGATACAGCTGCCGTTGCTCACACCACTTTTGATCACCTCCTCTTTGACGATCTCGGTGATCTCTATCATCTCCGATTTATGATTTGTCTTTAGATGCACGCTTGTCATCTTGTTCCTTTAGATACTCTTTGAGCTTTTTATATTCGCCGCGATCAAGGTAGCGGACCTTGCCTTTGGGCAGGGCATTAAGCTTGATCCAACCATATTCGACTCTTTTTAAGTCTACCACATCTTTGCCAAAATGGGCAAAAAATCTTCGAATCTCTCTGTTTTTCCCCTCTGTGAGCGCTACTTTGAGCTTGGAGTAGGTAGGGGAGTTTTTGTCGATACGATAGGCAAAAAAGGGAGCAAAATTCATCTTTTGGATATCACTTCTCTCATGCCCTCCGGCCCTTGCGTCCTCAAGCTCCAAGCCCTCTTGCATCGCCAGCTCCATCTGAGGTGTGACTTCCCCTTTGATCTTGACGTTGTAGACTCTTGGCAGATCCCCCTCCATCAAGGCTTGGGCCACTTTTGGAGAATCGGTGAGGAGCAAAAGCCCCTCGCTGGCAAAATCGAGTCGTCCCACAGGGATAAAGTGTCTAAATTTTCCAGGCAAAGAGTCGTAGATGGTGCGCCGTCCTCTATCATCTTTTTTGCTCACAAGCTCTCCTTTTGGCTTGTGATAGGCGATGACGGTGTAGCCGACTTTCGGCTTGATCAGTTTTCCCTTGACGAAAACCTTGTCCCCTTCTTGCACGTCATAGAAGGGCTCCTTGACCACTTGACGATTGACCTTGACGTGGCCCTCTTGAATGAGTCTGTCGGCCTCTCTCCTTGAGTAGGAGGTGTTGTGGGAGATATATTTGTTGAGTCTCATTTTATTCCTGCCTCCACAAGATCGTGTATATGAAGCACCCCTTTGACATGCCCTTCATGATCGGTGACAACAAGCATCTGGATCTTGTGATCTTCGATAAGTTTCAAAGCCTCACTGGCCAACATCGACTCATCTTCGATCCTCTTTGGACTTTGAGAAGCAAAATCCAAAGCAGCTCTAGTCAAAGAGAACTCATCACTCATCAAAGCCCGCCTCAGATCTCCGTCGCTAAGCACCCCTTTGAGCCTCCCTTCCTCATCGACGATCAAGACATTGCCAAGCTTACCCTCACTCATCACCACGATAGCCTCTTTGAGCGGGGTATCTTCGCCGATGATTGGAAGATTGGAGCTGCGCATCAGATCTTTGACCTTGATAAAAAGTCGCCTCCCCAAAGAGCCTCCCGGATGAAAAGAGGCAAAATCGCTTACCTTGAAATCTCTCTTTTTCATCAAACAGATAGCCAAAGCGTCCCCAAGGGCCATCGTCAGCGTCGTAGAGGCAGTAGGAGCAGCCTGCAAAGGACAGGCCTCCTTTGGTACGGCGATGGATATGAAGATATCGCTATAGCGACCGAGCGTGGAGCCAGGATCACTACTCATCCCGATCAATGGAATGTCAAAACGCTTGATATGGGGCAAGATCTTGATGAGCTCCTCGCTCTCTCCGCTATAGCTAATAGCCAATACCCCGTCCTCCTTGCCGATCATCCCAAGATCTCCATGAAGGGCTTCTGTTGGATGCAAAAAGAAACTAGGAGTCCCTGTAGAGGCGAAAGTAGCAGCCATCTTCGATCCTACAAGTCCACTCTTGCCCACACCGGTGACGATGAGCTTGCCTTTGATGGATGCGATGAGCTCTACCGCCTCATCGATATTCTTGCCGATGCGCTCCTTAGAAGCCAAAAGGGCCTCTGATTCGATCTGGAGCACCTCCTTGGCTATTGCTGCAAAATCCATTCTCAATCCTACATGATAAAGATCGTCGGTACGATCGTGGGGTATTTTTTATATTTACGAAAGATATGCTTGCGCACCACCTGGCGAAAATCGTTCTCCAGTTTCTTAGGTGCTTCCACAAGATCTGGCTTGTTGGCTAAAAACTGCTCTAAAAGATCACTGATCTCCTTAGCAAAAGCTTTATCCTTCGCGTCTGCCACAAGCCCGAAGCTGCTCACCTTTGGCGGGGTGATGAACTTCTTGGTGTCTTTGTCGATCTGGGCTACAATTACCACGATCCCCTCGGTCGCCATCTTTTGTCTATCAATCACCACGTCGTTGGCGATCTCTTCGTTGAGCTGATTGTCGATATAGGTCTTGCCGGTGCGTACCGTCTTGATCTTTTTCATATATTTTGGCGTCACTTCGATCTGATCTCCGTCACTCATCAAAAAGATATTGCGCTCGGGCACGCCGCACTTGACGGCGGTCTCTTTGTGTTTCATGAGGTGGTTGTATTCGCCATGCACCGGCAAGAAGAATTTGGGCTTGGTAAGACGCAGCATCAGCTTTTGCTCCTCTTGCGCCGCATGGCCGGAGACATGAATCTCACTAAAATCCTGATAGGCCACCGTCGCACCGCACTTTTGGATGAAGTTAATGAGCGCCGAGACGCTCGCTTCATTGCCCGGAATCGCCTTGGCTGAAAGAATCACCGTATCGGATGGCTTGAGCTTGACGTGGCGGTGTTCGTTCGTAGCCATTCTATAGAGCGCACTCATCGCTTCGCCTTGGCTTCCTGTGGTAACGATGAGGATCTCATTGTCAGGATATTTGCCAAGCTCATGGGGCTCGATGAAGATATTGGTTGGAAGCTTGATATAGCCAAGCTCCATGGCGATATCGAGGTTCTTCTCCATCGATCGACCGATGATGCAGACCTTGCGCCCATACTTGATCCCATGTTCGATGGCTTGGTAGACTCGGTGGATATTGGATGAGAAGGTACTCATAAGCACCCGACCCTTCGCCCGGGAAAAGAGCAGATCAAAGGTCGGCCCCACACTCGCTTCCGATTTGGTGATGCCAGGATTGTGGGAGTTGGTAGAATCAGAAAGCAGCAACAATACACCCCGCTCCCCGTAGTAGGCCAAGCGGTGCAGATCGGTAGGGTAGCCATCGATTGGAGTGTGGTCGATCTTGAAATCTCCCGTATGGATGATGGTACCAGCATCGGTAGTGATAGCCAAAGCGGAGGCGTCGATGATAGAGTGGGTCACATGCATCCACTCCACTTCAAAATCCCCAATCCGAATCGGTTTGCGCTTTTCTACATAGCGAAAATAGCTTTTGTGGTTGCGCATGCCGTGTTCGTCAAATTTGTTGCCGATCATCCCTAGAGGCAAAGGAGTGCCGTAGATTGGAAACTGCATCTCCTTAAAGAGATAGGGCACCGCTCCGATATGATCTTCGTGGGCATGGGTGATGACGATCCCCTTGATTTTGTGTTTGATCTCACGCAAATAGGTAAAATCGGGAATCAAGATATCGACTCCATGCATATCTTCCGTAGGAAAGCTCATGCCCACATCCACGACAATAGCGCTACGATCGGTCTCAAAGACTGTGATATTGCCACCGATCTCTCCAAGACCCCCTAGGGGCGTGATGCGTACCTTGGCGCTAGATTTTGTGTTGATACGAGGGGTGAGTCTGTTTTGCTGGGTCCGCTCATTAGCCCCCAAGGCCTTTTTGATATCTTTATGAACCCCCTGATTTGGATGTCTTTTCCTCTGGTTCTTTTGACTGTTCTGACTGTTTTGCTGGTTGTGGGGTTGCTCTGCCATCTATCTTCTCCTTTAACATTTCATATAACCGGTGATAGATAGATGTGGTAGCCTCATGAGGTCGAAGGGAAGAAGCAAGCCCCAAAGATGAGAAGATCTGAGTTAGTAGCTCTTTTGGATATTGCTCAGAGAGATTTTTCATAAGCGTCTTTCTCGGCTGCTTGAAAGCAACCTTCAAAAAACGCATAAAATCCTCATCCGCCAGATTTTGGCGCTTTGTGATAAGCAATACCGCCGAATCGACCTTGGGCGGAGGAGAGAAAGATGTGGGTTTGACCACGAAAAGTCTCTTCGCCTCCCCTGTGCTTTGCGCCAAAACTGCCAAAGAGGAGAACTCTCTCTCTTTTGGCTGGGCGCTAAACTTATCCGCCACCTCCTTTTGCAGCATGACCAAAATATTTTTGCACCGCTCATCCTGGAGCGCTTTTAAAACGATATTGGTCGCCACATAATAGGGGAGGTTCGCTACTAAATCATACTCCTCTTGGGCTAAATTCTGCTTCCAGTGATCTAGCACATCTGCGCAGATAAGCTTGAGCCTTCCTTGCTCAATCTCTTTTGCGAACTTCTCTTTGAGCAGACGGCATAGATCCCTATCGATCTCAAAAGCTATCACATCTTTTTTCTCTAATAGCTTCTGCGTCAAATCACCTAACCCAGGCCCGATCTCGACAACCTTGCGATTCCCCTCGGGCATCGATTGGATGATTTTGTTCAAAACAGCGTTATCTTTTAAAAAATTTTGTCCAAATCGCTTCTTTGCTTCGATTTTCAAAAGAGCCCTTTATATTAGCTTTTTTTGCCTAAAAGTCTCATAAAATATAGCTTTATATTTTGCATATGTCAAGAGCATGGTACCAGATGGGCTATGGGGCAGTCCGCACATCTTGCTCTCTTGGGAATGCAGATAGTTTGACCAAAAGAGACCAAAATTCTATTGAGCCCCTTTTTTTGACGCTCTTCCAAGATCTCACCCAGCACTTTATCTGTCTGTTCTGGTGTTTTCGTCTCCACAATTCCCCAAAGATTGAAAAGACGGTGGACATGAGTGTCGACAGCGACGACAGATTGATCATAGGCGTTTTCTAGCACAATCTTCGCCGTTTTTGGTCCAACACCTCTGATAGAGGTCAGCTCACCAAAACTCTTTGGCACCTTACCGCCAAATCGAGTGATGAGCTCATGGCTTACGTCCAGCACCGCTTGGGCTTTTTGGTTGTAAAACCCTACCGGATAGATGGCTCTGGCTATCGTTTCACGTGAAACCCTGACCATGTCAAAGGGGTTGTCGGCCAAGGCGAAGAGCCTGTGAGCAGCTCCAAAGGTCACTTCATCTTTGGTACGAAAACTAAGGAGCGTAGAGATCAATATGGTATAAGGGGTCCTTGGATAGCGGTAGTTTTGGGCCAGATCCTTAGCGGGCGCTCTCCATTTTGGATACTCTTGCCGCAAGATTTTGAGAATTTCATCGATCTTTTTCATAGATGGTATAATACCATAACTGATATGACACGCTTCACAAATAACGATATGACCACCTCTCAACCAATAAGAGGAAAGAAGAATAGCGAAAGTTTTTGCTTTCACAATTTGGGCGGTATCTGGTTTTATTATTGGTCATATCAACCAAAAATAGAAAGAGGAGAGTATGGACTATTTCGCCAAGCGTATCATCCCCTGTCTCGATGTCAAAGATGGCAGAGTGGTCAAGGGGGTCAACTTCGTCGGACTCAAAGATGCCGGAGACCCGGTAGAGGTCGCCAAGCGCTACAACGAAGAGGGGGCAGATGAGATCACATTTTTGGATATCACCGCTACTTATGAAAATCGCGACACAATTGTGCATATCGTCGAAGAAGTGGCAAAAGAGGTCTTTATCCCTTTGACCGTTGGAGGAGGAATCAGAGAGCTTGAGGATATCTACCGCCTCTTGGCGGTGGGATGTGATAAGGTGAGCATCAACTCCGCCGCTGTCAAGCGACCAAACTTCATCGACGAGAGCGCCAAACGATTTGGAAGCCAGTGCATCGTCGTGGCGATCGATGCCAAAAGGGTGGGGGATAGCTGGAACGTCTTCGTCGCCGGGGGGCGGATCGATACGGGCAAAGACGCGATAGAGTGGGCGAAAGAGGCTTATGAGCGAGGAGCAGGGGAGATACTTCTGACCAGCATGGACGCCGATGGTACCAAAGAGGGGTATGATGTGGAGCTGACACGTGCCATCAGCGAAGCGGTGGATATCCCGGTGATCGCCAGTGGGGGAGCCGGAACGATGGAGCATATCAAGGAGGCTTTCACCAAAGGCAAAGCGGACGCGGCACTGGCGGCGAGTATCTTTCACTACAAGGAGATCGATATCCTCGATCTTAAATACTACCTCCAAAAAGAAGGGATACCGGTTCGACTATGATAGTATGTGCTGGACGGACGGAATATTTCTCGTTTGCCCATCCCATCGGTGTGGGGCTTATAGAAGCAGCGATGAATCTAACACAGATGGCACTCTTTGATAAGCCAGAATTCTTGCTCTTCGTCGGCACGGCGGGAAGTTTTGGTGAGCATGAGATTTTCGATATCATCGAAAGCAGAGGAGCCTCCCAAATAGAGCACTGCTTTTGGAAAAAGGGGTGCTATACGCCCCTGGATAACGTAATTACCAGCGAAGGGCTCAATGTTTCACATGAAACATTGATCAACTCCTCCAACTACATCACTACCGATCCAAGCCTTTGGCCATACTTCACAAAGCAAGGAATCCATGCAGAAAATATGGAATTTTTTTCCCTTTTGCAAGTAGCCAAGGAGCACAATATCCCTGCCGGCGGCATCTTCATCATCACCAACCATTGCAACAAAAAGGCCCACGAAGCCTACAAAACCAATCTCAAAGAGGCCTTACAAAGGCTTGAACGCTATGTGAGGGAGAAATTTAGCCTATGAAAAAGAATATCTTAGACTACACCAAAGAGGAGCTCGAACAAGAGGTCAGCCCCAAGTTTCGCGCCAAGCAGATCTTTCAGTGGATCTACCAAAAAGGGGCGAAGGCCTTCGAGGAGATGACCAATCTGCCCAAAAAGATGCGTGAAGAGCTGGAAAAAAAGTTTGAGATCGCACCGCCAAAGATCTTAAACGTAGAAAAGAGCAAAGACGGCAGTAAAAAGTATCTCTTGGGGCTCAAGGATGGCCATACGATCGAATCGGTGCTTCTGCCTATGAAAAAAGAGCAAAGAGATGAAGAGGGCAATATCATCAAAGAGGCCAAATATACCATCTGCGTCTCCAGCCAAGTGGGATGCAAGGTAGGGTGTGAATTTTGCCTCACGGCAAAAGGGGGATTCGTGCGCAACCTCACTCCAGCAGAGATCGTCGGCCAAGTCTTGGCTATCAAGGAGGACAACCAGATCCCGGCAAACAAGCGAGTCAATATCGTCTATATGGGGATGGGAGAGCCGCTGGACAACCTAGAAAACGTGGCCAAAGCCATCAAGATTTTTAGCGACGAAAATGGCCTGAGCATCTCTCCAAGGCGCCAAACCATCTCCACAAGCGGCCTTGCGCCAAAGATCAAGAAACTTGGAGAAATGGATCTTGGCGTGCTCTTAGCCATAAGTCTTCATGCCGTCGATGACGAACTGCGCCAAAAACTGATGCCTATCAACAAAGCCTACAACATCGAGAGCGTCATCCAAGCGGTCAAGGAGTTTCCAATCGATCAGCGAAAGCGGGTGATGTTCGAGTATCTTATGATCAAAGACCTCAACGACGACATCAAAGCGGCCAAAAAACTGGTCAAGCTCCTGCACGGCATCAAAGCCAAAGTCAATCTCATCTACTTCAATCCCTATCCCGGCAGCCCTTTCCAGCGCCCCGACGAAGAGAGGGTCAAAGCTTTTCAGCGCTATTTACTCGATCACGGTATACTATGCACCGTGCGTGAGTCCAAAGGACTCGATATCAGCGCCGCATGCGGACAACTCAAGGAGAAGAGTGGTGGATGTGCCCTTTAAAAACTACGAACTGATCATGGTATTAGTCCTCGTCATCGCCGTCATTTTCATGGTGGTGGCCTTCGTCAAGATCACGATAGAGCATGAGGAGGATCTAGATGAGCGCTCTTGATAATGCCATGCTTCTGATTATCAGCGCTACGGTGGTCATAGGTGTCATTGGATTTATCATCGTGACATTCAAGAGATAATCTTCATGCACTCCTCCAAAAAAGGCTGCTTGGAGAAGATCTTGTATCGACTCTCTCCATACCCAAATTCCAATGCTCTGGCATGGAGCATCAATCGATCGGCTCCAGTGTGGGAAATCCTCTCATCTTTGGAGAGCTCTTTGTCCAGATAAGCAATGGCGATATCCGTGGAGACGCCATAAATAGGATCTCCTACGATAGGGTGTTTCACGTGAAACAGATGGACTCGGATCTGGTGCTGGCGCCCCGTCAAAGGAATCGCCTCGACAAGTGTATACTCGCCAAAACGCTCCAAAGGACGCACGATGGTCTGGGCAGGTTTTCCCTCTTTATCGATAATGACTTTGAGTTTTATTCTCGAATAATCCCTATTAAGAGCAATAGGCTCGTCTATGAAGAGCTCCTCTTTGAGATCCCCACGTACAAGGGCTAGATAGCTCTTTTGGATTTTTTTGGACTCAAACATACCCTTGAGCCTCTTCTCCGCATCCTTGTGCTTGGCACAAAGGACCAACCCACTAGTCTCTTTGTCCAGTCTATGGGCAATATTGGCCCCATCGCCAAAGTGCCAGCGCACCTCATCCACTAGCGTGTATCCACTCTCTCTATTCCTTGGATGGACCATCACACCAGAGGGCTTGTCAAAGATGGCAAAATCCATCGTCTCAAAGAGCGGACCTAGACCCTGACTCCTGGGCTCGAACCAGATCACCTCCACATCATCTGTGACCACAGCCCCTTTCTCTTTCAAAAGATGCCCATTTTGGGAAATTTTTTGGGTATCGATCATCTTTTGAGCCTCACGTAATGAGATACCAAACTCATCCATCAAGAGCTTGAAGAGCTTGATAGGCCGATCATTTTGAATCACCTTTTTGACAAAGGGCAAGCCTCTCCTTTTGATAAAATCTAAAGTTTTTTTTGGATAGCATTATATATAAAAAAGAGGTGGCAATGGTAGAGAGATACGCACGAGAAGAGATGGCCAAAAAGTGGGATATGCAGGCCAAATATCAAGCATGGCTGGATGTGGAACTAGCAGCCGTCAAAGCGTGGAACAAGCTGGGGCTCATCCCCGACGAAGACGCCCGAAAAATCTTGCAAAATGCCAAATTCGACGTCAAGCGCATCGATGAGATCGAAAAGGAGACCAAGCACGACGTCATCGCCTTTTTGACAAGCGTGGCGGAGTCTTTGGGACCGGAGTCGAGATGGGTCCACTACGGGATGACCAGCTCCGATACAATTGACACCGCCGTGGCGCTTCAGATGCGAGACAGCCTCAAGCTCATCATCGAAGATGTGAAGATGGTGATGGAGAGCATCAAGAAAAGAGCGTATGAGCACAAAATGACGCTGATGGTGGGCAGAAGCCACGGAATCCACGGAGAGCCCATCACCTTCGGGCTGGTCCTTGCTATCTGGTATGATGAGTTTGCGAGGCATCTCAAAAACCTCGAAGAGACTTTGGAAGTCATAAGCGTAGGGAAGGTGAGCGGCGCTATGGGCAACTTCGCCCACGCTCCGATGGAGCTTGAAGAACTCGTGTGCGAGGAGCTTGGGCTAAAGCCCGCTCCCGTCTCCAACCAAGTGATCCAGCGCGATCGCTACGCAAGGCTCTTTACCACCTTGGCTCTTATCGCCTCCACCATCGAAAAAATAGCGACCAACATCCGCCACTTCCAGCGCACGGAGGTCTACGAAGCAGAAGAGTACTTCAGCAAAGGGCAAAAGGGAAGCTCCGCCATGCCTCACAAGCGAAATCCAGTGCTAAGCGAAAACCTCACGGGGCTTGCCAGAGAGATCCGCAGCATGGTCGTCCCGGCCCTTGAGAACGTGGCTCTTTGGCACGAGCGAGACATCAGCCACTCTTCGGTGGAGCGCTTTATCCTACCTGATGGCTTCATCACGCTCGATTTCGCTCTGCACCGCCTCAACAACGTCATCGCCAATCTCATGGTCTATCCCAAAAACATGATGAAAAATCTCAACCTCACCGGAGGACTCGTCTTCAGTCAGCGAGTGCTCTTGGAGCTGACAAAAAGGGGGGTGAGCCGAGAAGACGCCTACAAGATCGTCCAGCGAAACGCTATGAAGGTCTGGGAGAGGATCCAGGAGGGCGACGCTCCTATGAACGAGAAGGGGGAGAGCCTCTTCTTGCAGTATCTTTTGGAAGACGAAGAACTGACGAAAAAAATAGATCAAGATACGATCAGAGGCTTTTTTGACTATGACTACTACACCAAGAACGTGGACAAAATTTTTGAGAGGGTATTTGGGAAATGATCAGAGTCATCAAACGAAACGGACGTGTCGAACCGCTAGATATCACCAAAATCCAAAAATACACCAAAGCCGCGTGTGATGGGCTGGATGGAGTAAGCCAAAGCGAACTGGAAGTAGATGCCAAGATCCAGTTTCGAGACGGCATCACCACCGAGGAGATCCAGCAAACTCTCATCCGCACGGCGGTAGACAAGATCGATGTAGATCGGCCCAACTGGACATTCGTGGCTGCTAGACTCTTTTTGTATGATCTTTACCACAAAGTGAGTGGATTTACAGGCTATACACACCTTCGAGAATATTTTGAAAGAGGAGAAAAAGAGGGGCGTATCATCCCGGGCCTCAAGGAAAAATATGACCTCGACGATCTCAACGATTACATCAAGCCAGAAAGGGATCTGCAATTTACCTATCTTGGTATCAGAACCCTCTATGACCGGTATCTGCTCAAAGACAAAGAGAACCGACCCATAGAGCTGCCGCAACAACTCTTCATGGCGGTGGCGATGTTCCTGGCACAAAACGAGCTTGATTGCCAGACATGGGCAAAGAGATTTTACGACGTGATCAGCAAATTTGAGGTGATGGTGGCCACCCCCACACTCTCAAATGCTAGAACCACCCGCCATCAGCTCAGCTCATGCTACATAGGCAGCACCCCGGACAATATCGAAGGGATCTTCGACGGCTACAAAGAGATGGCTCTGCTCTCCAAATTTGGCGGTGGAATCGGATGGGACTGGAGCGGTGTGAGGGCGATGGGCAGCTACATCGATGGACACAAGCACGCCGCGGGAGGAATCATCCCCTTTTTGAAAATCACCAACGACATCGCCATAGCCGTCGATCAGCTAGGCACCAGAAAAGGGGCTATCGCTGTTTACATAGAGCCGTGGCACCTGGATATCAAGGACTTCATTGATCTTAAGAAAAACAGCGGTGAAGAGCGCCGGCGGGCCCACGATCTCTTCCCGGCTCTTTGGATCAATGATCTCTTCATGAAAAGAGTGGAAGAGGATGGCATCTGGACCCTCTTCGACCCCTATGAGGTCAAGGATCTAACGGAGGTGTGGGGAGAGGAGTTTGAGCGACGCTACGAAGAGTACGAAAAAAGAGACGACATCATCAAGGAACAGGTCAAAGCAAAAGAGCTGTGGAAGCTGATCCTTCGAAGCTACTTTGAGACAGGCAATCCATTTCTATGCTTCAAAGATAACGCCAACCGATGCAATCCCAACTCCCACAAAGGGATCATCCGCAGCTCCAATCTCTGTACAGAGATCTTTCAAAACACAGAACCAAACTACTACAAAGTCAAAGTCAAATATGAAGATGGATCGGTCGAGTTCTACGACGAAGAGGAGGATGTGACCACCGATCTTGGTATTACCAAAAAGGCCAAGAAGATCACGAGCCTCGATAGTATCGGAGGCAAAAAGGTCTACATCGTCGAAAAAGAGAAGATCGACGGTCTCACTGCAGTCTGCAACCTAGCCTCTATCAACCTCTCCAAAGTCCACACGAAAGAGGATATCGAGCGTGTCGTCCCCATCGCGGTCAGAATGCTCGACAACGTCATCGACCTCAACTTCTATCCCCTAGAAAAGGTCAAAAAGACCAACCTCCAGACCAGAGCCATAGGCCTTGGGGTCATGGGTGAGGCTCAGATGCTAGCAGAAGCGAAGATCAAATGGGGCAGCGACGAACACTTCAAGAAAATCGACGAAGTGATGGAGATGATCAGCTACAATGCCATCCGATCTAGCTCCAACCTTGCGGTAGAGAAGGGCATCTATCCCCTCTTCGAAGGATCGAAATGGAGCCAAGGGATACTCCCTATCGATACGGCCAACAAAGAGGCCAAAAAGCTCACACCCGATCGAGGCGGACTTTTTGGCTATATCTACGACTGGGAGAAACTGCGCCAAAAGGTGCAAAAAGATGGCATGCGCAACGGCTACTTGATGGCAGTAGCACCCACCAGCTCCATCTCCATCCTCACCGGTACCACCCAGACCATAGAGCCGGTCTACAAGCGCAAATGGTTCGAGGAGAACCTCTCTGGTCTCATCCCCGTCGTCGTACCCAACCTAGGCCCCGATACGTGGCAGTACTACACTCCCGCCTATGACCTGGATCAGCGCCTCCTCATCAAAGCAGCAGCAGTGCGCCAGAAGTGGATCGATCAGGGCCAGAGCGTCAATATCTTCATACGTTTAGATAGAGCCAGCGGGCGGTACCTCCATGAGATCTACACACTGGCCTGGCAGCTGGGTCTCAAATCGACCTACTATCTGCGCAGCCAATCTCCTGAAGTGAGCGAAGATGTAGCCGATCGAAGCATGGAGTGTCACGGATGTCAATAAAGATCATCCAAGGTGATATTACGAAGCTCTCCGTGGACGCTATCGTCAACGCCGCCAACCCCTCTTTGCTGGGCGGCGGAGGAGTGGACGGCGCCATCCATAGAGCCGCGGGTCCGAAGCTTTTGGAAGAGTGCAAGAGTCTTGGTGGCGCAAATCCGGGACAAGCCAAAATCACCCACGGCTACGACCTCCCGGCCAGGTGGGTCATCCATACGGTAGGACCTCTCTGGAGAGGGGGCAAAGAGGGTGAGCCCATCATCCTGAAACGCTGCTACGAAAATAGTCTTTGTATCGCCAGAAGCTACGAACTTCGCTCGATCGCCTTTCCCTCCATCAGTACCGGAGCCTACGGCTACCCGATAGAAGAGGCCAGCGAGATCGCCCTCTCCACTATCGAGTGGTTTTTGGAAAACTGCGCTTATTATGAGATGGAGGTGATCTGCGTCCTGCACAATAAAAGAGACTATGAGGTCTATATCCAGACGGCGAAAATATTGGGGATCGACTATGAAGTGTAGAGAAAAACTCACCCCTTTCGAATACCACGTGATGTTCGAGCACGGCACCGAGCCGCCCTTTACCAGTCCGCTCTACGGCGAAAAGAGAGAAGGGGTCTATCTTTGTAGATGCTGCAAAACCCCTCTTTTTAGCTCCGAAGCGAAGTTCGACTCCGGTACGGGATGGCCCAGCTTCTACGCTCCCATAAGCTCTGAAGCGATCGAAGAGGAGATCGACACCAGCCACGGCATGGTGCGCACGGAGGTGCACTGCGCCAACTGCAAAGCCCATATGGGCCACCTCTTTGAAGACGGACCGCCTCCTACGGGGCTAAGATACTGCATCAATGGTGTCTGCTTAGAGTTCGTGCCAAACAGTGATAATTAATCCCTATAAAAGTCATAACAAACTATAATATCCTCAAAAAGGAGTCAGGATGAAACAGATCACACTCATGGAAAAATACCCTCTTTTTGTGTTGGAGCTTGAAAAGAATGAGACGGACAAAAAAAGCGTCGATGAGATCATCAACTATCTCAAAAGCAAGATCGAAGCCCATCCCGTCGCTACTTTCATCGCTATCTTCGATCACTACGCCCATACGAAGAGTCTGCCCGAAGGCAATATAGCCGAAGATATCAAAGCGGCGAAAAACATCATCTTTTGTTTCGGCAAGGAGTTACCTAAACCGGAAGTGATGGGGGTGCGACCAAGAAGCATCGGTGTGGCCGAAAAAGAGGATCGATTCGTCATCAGCTTCCTCGAAGCCCCCAACCCCCAAGCGAACGCCGCTATGGAAGAGTGGGCAAAAGGGCTTCGGACTACTTAAAAGTGTTGCAAGAGCGAAGATCCCCGCTCTTATAGCCTCGCACGAACCAGCTCACCCTCTGCTTGGAAGTGCCGTGAGTGAAGCTATCGGGGATGACGTATCCTTGGGAGCGTTTTTGGATCATGTCGTCTCCGATCTGTGCCGCGGCGTTGATACCCTCTTCGATATCTCCGGGATCAAGCTTTTGCCTGATATGGTGGGCCCATACTCCCGCCAAGCAGTCGGCTTGGAGCTCCACCGGGATCTGGAGCTTGTTGACGGCCTTTTGATTGCCCGTGCGAAGGGCCCTTTCTTGAAGACGCTGGACTTTGGGCAAAATTCCTAAAAGATTTTGGATATGGTGTCCTACCTCATGGGCCACGACATAGGCCTGGGCGAAGTCCCCTTTGGCGCCGAACTGATGGGCCAGCTCGTCGAAGAAGGAGAGATCGAGGTAGATCTTTTGATCGGCAGGACAGTAAAAGGGTCCCGATTGCGCCGAAGCGTATCCGCATCCACTCCTGGTAGATCCACGAAAGAGGACAAGCTTGGGCTCTTTGTAAGTATAGCCATATTTTGGGAGCTCCTTTTTCCATACATCCTCGGTGGTTTTGAGCACTTTGGAGATGAAGACGGCCTGCTTGTCCTCCTTGGCGCTATCGCGGGCCACACCGCCCCCTTGGGTACTAAAGTAGATAAACGCTCCCACCGCCAACAAAATCCAGCCGGTCTTGGATCGAAGAAGGGGACGGATGAAGGGCAAAATAGCCATAAGCCGCCCCATGCCGCCCAATCTTCCTATCATCGATCCCATTCCACCGCTCTTGCCTCTTCTATCCTCTACGTTGCTGCTTTGCTGCTCATTCTCCAATCGCACGTTCGCTCCTTACAAAGTTTTTGCCAGTTGCTCTAAATCATCATAAAACTCTACTACATCCAAAAAGTTTTTGTCAAAGCAATTCAAACTCCTATACTCCTTGCCCAATAGAGTGATCCTAATATCGGGCATCAAGCCGCCGTATTTCAAAGCAGCTACCATGAAGATCTCGTTGAGGGTGCCGATACTTCCTTTTTGGGCTACGAAAAGCTCGCTTCCCTCAATTAAGAGCTTGAGCCTCTCAAAGAGATCTTTGGCTACGATTTTTTGGGTCAGATAGGGATTTGGGGGCCTCAAGGACTCAAAGTGCTCCAGCGTGATACCGATACACTCGCCCCCAGCCTCTCTTACTCCTTGGCTCACCGCTTCCATGAGTCCGCCGTATCCGCCGCACTTGACCTTGTACCCCTTCGAAGCCAAAACTCTGCCAAGCGCTATGCCTTCTTTATATTCCGGACTCTCTTTGGAGGCTTTGGAAGCCCCAAACGTGGTGGCGATTTTCAACGGCGATCCTTTATGATAAAATAGTATCCCAAATTGTAGAAAAATATCTATAAACTTTTTTTTAAAGAGGTTTATAGATATTTTAGGAGGCAGCCATGATATACCACAGAAAGAAGATCTACAATCCCGACTCTCACGAAAGCGTCAACGAGCGCAAGGTTTTCGGCGGCGATCCCACGGGGATTTTTGAGCTCAACAAGATCAAGTACCAGTGGGCTTATAACCTCTGGGAGATGATGCTGGCCAATACATGGTTCCCCAAAGAGGTCGACATGACCCAGGACGCTAGAGACTACAAGCTCCTCACCGACGCGGAGAAGCTGGCCTACGACAAGGTGCTGGCCCAGCTCATCTTCATGGACTCGCTCCAGACCAACAACCTCATCGACAACGTCAACCCCTACATCACCGCACCCGAAATCAACCTCATCCTGGTGCGCCAAGCCTTCGAAGAGGCGCTCCACTCCCAAAGCTACGCGGTGATGGTCGATAGCATCAGCCAAAACACCGATGAGATCTATGAGCTTTGGCGAGAAGATCTCAAACTCAAACAAAAAAACGACTACATCGCTCAAGTCTACGAAGAGCTGGCGGCTGAGCCTAGTGATGAGAATATCGTCAAGGCGATGTTCGCCAACCAGATCTTGGAGGGCATCTACTTCTATAGTGGTTTTACCTACATGTACACGCTGGCAAGAAGCGGCAAGATGCTAGGATCTGCTCAGATGATCCGCTTCATCCAGCGCGATGAGGTAACCCACCTGCTCATCTTCCAAAACATGATCAACACCGTCAAAAAAGAGCGCCCCGAACTCTTCACCAAAGAGCTCATCGACGACGTCTACAAGATGTTCGAAGGAGCGGTGGAGCTGGAATCTAGCTGGGGCAAATATATCACCCAAGGCCAGATCTTGGGACTCACAGACGAGATCATCGAGCAGTACATCAAATACCTTGCCGACGACAGACTCCAAAGAGTAGGCCTGGAGCCGATGTATAACGTGGAGCATCCTATCAAATGGGTGGATGATTTTGCGAAATTCAACGATCAAAAGACCAACTTCTTCGAAGGAAACGTCACCAACTACTCGAAAGGAAGCCTCGATTTCGATGATTTTTAGTGCCATTCAGATGAAGACGGGGGAGGATTTCGATCGCAACCTCCAAACACTCAAAAAACTGCTCCAAAAAAGCGGCGACTTCGCCGTGGCTCCCGAAGTCTGTCTGACCGGCTTCGCCTATGATCGCTTCGAAGAGGCAGCAGCCTTTAGCCAAAAAGCTCTCCAAGAGCTCTTACCCCTCTCCAAAAATCGCCTCATCTGCTACACTCAGATAGAAAAAAGAGGCGATAAATTCTACAACTTCGCCAAAGTCCTCTACCAAGAAAAACTCATCTACGAGCAGCCCAAAGTCCGGCTCTTCAAGTTTGGCGGCGAGACCGACTACTTTAGCAGCGGCTCGCTGGAAGATATCGGACTTTTTGAAGTCAATGGACTGAAGGTAGGGCTTCTTATCTGTTTTGAGCTGCGCTTCATCGAGATCTGGGAGCGGCTCAGGGGAGCAGACATCATCTTGGTCCCGGCGATGTGGGGGAAGCTGCGCAAACGCCACTTCGAGCAGTTTACCGAAGCGTTGGCGCTGATGCATCAATGCTTCTTGATAGCGAG
>PUXX01000052.1 GCA_009659895.1 Campylobacterota bacterium | reverse complement strand
CTTTCAACCCATCCTCCACTTCCTGTCTGATTTTATCAAAGTCCTCTATGTCTACGTTTCTAAGCTCATCGCCTATGATTTGGAGTATTTGAGATAAATAAAACCATCGCGCAAGAATCATATGGCTTGCATGGAGTGATATTTTCAAACTACCAGCGACCTTGCGGGTAGGAATCATAATTACTAATGTTGAGGCTCGCCCGAAAAATGGTGATCGATTTTAGTTTTTCTCAAAAGTGATCCCTACGCTTACTCCTAGTCTATAACTAGGCCGAAAATTGTTTTCGATCCTCCAAAGCACCGCGGGAGCTATTTCATAAAAGAGCCAGTTGCGAAAAAAGACATTGCGATAGGAAAATCCAGCGAAATAGTAGTGGAGTTTGTAGGAGCTGTCGTTGTTGGAGTGGAGATAGATCTCCGCTCTGGGTACCAAAAGCTCATATCGGCCACGAGAGAGGTAGAGTTTGAGTGCGTGGACGTACTGATTCTCTTCGTTGGGTCTCTTTTCGTAACGGTAGCTATTTTCCAAAGAGAAGAGAGCTTGATCGTTGAGCTTGTACTGGTAGTGGGCAAAGAGGGTATTGTCCCATTTGTGGCGGACATAGTAGTAGAGTTTGTCGCCAAAGTAGATCCATGAGTCTTTGAAGTAGTGGGTCTTGCTCCATCTGGCGCTTAAGAATGGATCTGGAGTGACCTTGCGAAAGCGCAGTCCCGCTCTATAGGCGATGTTGGATCGTGTGAGATACTGTAAGCCAAAGAGATAGGAGGTGTTTTGGATGGAGTCTTCGATATTCTTGGCGTAAGTTTTGTCGATGGAGTTGCTCTTTTCGAAATCTTGCAAAAAGAGATGGAGCTTCTTTTGGGTTCTGGGGAGCTCTATGTTGGCCCTGACATTAAATCGAAAGAGGGTGGGCTGATAGGTCTCCGTGACCATCTCCAAAGAGGTGGCGATGTTGAATCGCTGCTTGATGGATCGATTGTCGTCGCTTAGGTATATATCGGTCTGCTCCAGTGTAGTGGCGATGGTGGAGAGGGTAGAGTCGTAGAGTCTATCGATATCGAAGCCCAAGAGGGGCAGGCAGAGCAAAATACTAAGAAAGTATCTCATTTGCTAGCTCAAATCTGTTGGCTGTCATGATATGGATCTTGGGATGGATAGAAAGAAGCTCCTCAAAAAGCGTCTTGCTAAGTGCAAACCCCACTTCATACTCTTTTTTTTCTCCATCTTTGTGGGCTTTGTAGAGCTCGTCTATCCAGCTTCTAGGGACGTTGATACCAGGTACGTGAGAGGCCAGGAACTGGGCTGTTTTGAGTCTGGTAATAGGAAAAAAGCCAAATATCAGCTGGGCTTTTGATCGTTCGTTCTCATACTGGGCCCTTTCTTGATTGAACATAAAAAGGAGTCTTTTTGCGTTGTCCGGATCGAAGACGGGCTGGGTGATGACGCCCAGGGCACCATGCTCTATCTTTTTTTTGAACTTTTTTTGAAGTGTTTTAGGGTTTTTGGCATAGGCGTTGGAGACAGCGAAGGGGTAGATCCTTTTGGGCTTGATCTTAAACTCCTTGCCCGCGTAGTCGATGCCGGCGTTGAAGCATTTGATGATATCCAAAAGCAAGGAGCTATCTCCTTCAAAGCACCCTTTGGTGTTGGGCTGGTCGCTGATTTTGGCTGGATCGCCGGTGAGGGCCAGGATAGCACGTACATCAAAGTCGTTGGCTCCAAGCAGATCGGATTGCAAGGCTATTTTGTTGCGGTCTCTCATACTCATAGTGGCGATGACCGGTTTTTTGAAGGTCTGCTGGAGTTTGATGGCTGCTAGGATGGAGTTGTATTTGAGTTTTGCCAGGGGGTTGTCGGTGGTGGTAAAGGCATCGACCTTTTTGTGGAGTTTGAGATCTGAGATCTTTTGGATGATGTTGTCGATGGTGGGCTCGTGTCCTGGCGTGGTCTCTAGCGTGATGTAGCGATCGCTTCGTAGTTTTTCTATCAGCTCTTCAAACATCCCAACCCTTTTTTGTGCTATTTTAATCAATTCTTCGTTAAAATTCGATGAACTGCCCAAAAGGAGCCCTATGAAGCTGTGTGTGTTTGATTTTGATTCGACGCTCATGGATGGTGAGACGATAGATTTTTTAGCTGAAGCCCTGGGACTTGGTGAGAAGGTAGCGGAGATTACCGAGATGGCTATGAGAGGGGAGCTGGACTTTTTTGAGAGCCTCATTACTAGAGTGAGACTCCTGGAGGGGCTGGAACTTGAGAAGGTGGATCAGATCTGCCAAAATCTCCCTTATATGCCAGGAGCCAGGGAGACCATTTATGAGCTCAAGCGTAGAGGAGTGCGTGTGGTGGTCTTTAGTGGAGGATTTCGCAACGCCACAAGCTATGCCAAGCAAATACTTGGCTATGACGCCGATTTTAGCAATATTCTTCATGCAAAAAACGGCAAGCTCACGGGCTTGGTGGGTGGAGAGATGATGTTTGACTTTAGCAAAGGAGATATGCTCCAAAGGCTTCAGCGTGTGCTGGGGGTCTCTCCAGAGCAGACGATGGTGGTCGGCGATGGGGCCAATGATAGAAGTATGTTTCCCTATGCTTCCAAAAAGGTGGCGTTTAATGCTAAAGAGATCTTGAAAAAAGAGGCCAATATCATTATCGATAAGAAAGATTTAAGAGAGATTTTACGTTATCTGGACTAAAATGGTATCTATGAGATCGCTAGTTTTGATTTTGCTGCTCTTATCGGGCCTTATTGCCGCACCAAAGGAGGCCAAGATGCGACTCCTCTCTCCAGCCTTTGAGAATGGTGGGATGATCCCATCCCAATATACCTGTGACGGGGCCGACAAATCGGTACCCCTTATCTTTCACAATGTCCCTTCCGAAGCAAAAAGCCTGGCCCTTGTCATGGACGATCCGGACGCTCCTATGGGAGTCTTTGTCCACTGGGTCATCTACGATATACCCTCCGCTTTGCAGGGTCTCCCCGAGGGAGTCCCCCACGTACCGGAGCTAGAGTATGGTATCAAGCAGGGCTTCAACGACTTTGGCAAGATTGGGTATGGAGGTCCATGTCCGCCAAAAGGGGCCCATCGATACTTTTTCAAACTCTACGCTCTTAGCGCCGATCTGGCTTTGGATCCTGGGCTGACAAAGGCTCAGCTCTTGCAGCTCATCGCCCCCTATGTCATCGAAGAGGCGGTACTGATGGGTATCTACGAGCGCCAGGTGATTCACTGATCTTTTGAAGTCCAAGCAAAAACACAGGGAAGTTTCTGTGCTTTTGGATCTGGTAGATGGTATAGAGCGTGACTCCTTCAAATCCAGACCTGGAGGATAGCTTGGCAAGATAATGAGGATCGAAGCCAAAATGGTAGACATCCTCGTTGCCCCTGTCGTGGAATGTCCCATCCTCGCTCCATAGATCTGCGATGAAGAGATAGCCGTTGGTGCGTTTTGCAGCCTCTTCAAAGAACTCCTCAAGATCTTGGATATGGTGGAGTGTCATGGAGGCTACGAGGATATCGAAACTTTTTCCACACTCTCTTAGGCTTTTTTGAAAAGCTTGGATCTGTGGTGAGGGACTTTTTTTGTTAAATTCTTCCACCATGGCTGCCGAAGTATCGATACCCACGATCTTTTTGGCAATGGGGATGAGATTGTAGCTTACCAGTCCCGTGCCGCATCCGATATCGAGTATCTCATATTTGCCAGGAGGCACAGCATCGATGATCCCTTTGGCCACCGCTTTGGCCAGGGCCTGTCGTCTGGCGCTTTTGTCCCAATCTTTGGCTTCGTGGTCGAATCTATTCACCCTTCAGACCTAGGCAGTTGATAGCGATACCCCGGATCTTTCTGGCTTGATAGTCGAGCTTGAACCATCGATCGAATATCTCTTTGGCGTCTATTTTTTGGGCTTTGTCAAATTGCAAAACTCCCTTCTCGTCTCGCGGGATATACCGCTCCAAAAACTCATACATCTCCTGGCGCATCTGTTCATATTTTTTAAATTCTTTCATCGCCGCGTCTCTATCCATCCTACCTCCTTTTTGTGTGAAATTGTATAAAATTCTATCAACTTTTCAAAGCCCCTCGCTGACAAAATCATTTTTAAGCAAACTTTTCATAAAATTAGCTAAATCCAATATGGAGCGGGTCATGATATTAGAAGCGGTGAAGTATATGATCCTCGGTATGGGGGTCGTCTTTGTCTTTTTGTATCTGATGGTGGTGGTGCTTGATCTTCAGCACAAGCTTTTGATGAAGTTCTTTCCTGAGAGCTTCGAAGACTCTTCTAAAGAGCCTCCCGTCACTACCAAACGTGAAAAACTCAAAAAAGTTGCCGCAATCACCGCGGCGCTACACCATATGAAAAACTCATAAAAAGAGGGGACAATGGCAAAGAAGAAAAAGTATATCGATGTGATGGATACCACCTTTCGTGATGGATTTCAGTCAGTCTTCGGGGGTCGGGTACTGATGAAGGACTTTTTGCCCGCACTTGATGCAGCAAAAGATGTGGGGATCACCCACTTTGAGTTTGGTGGGGGTGCAAGGTTTCAAAGCCTCTTTTTCTATCTGCGTGAAAACGCCTTTGATATGATGGACACCTTTCGAGAGAAGGTAGGCCCCGAAGCCAACCTTCAGATCCTAGCACGTGGTATCAATACCGTGATGCTCGATACCGGCAGCCGAGAGATGATCGATCTTTTCGCCAAGCTTTTTGCCAAGCATGGCACCACTACCGTGCGAAACTTCGACGCTCTCAATGATGTGGACAACCTCGAATACTCCGCAAAATGCATCAAGAAGCATGGGATGAAGCATGAGGTGGTCATCACCATCATGGATCTGCCTCCTGGCTGCGAAGGAGCCCATACGCCGGAGTTTTATGAAAAGACACTCAGAGAAATCCTCGATCGAGGCATTGAGTTTGACTCTTTGGCCTTCAAGGATGCCAGCGGTACTAGCAATCCCCAGAAGGTCTACGACACTATCAAGATGGCCAGGAAGATCTTAGGTGACGATGTCCATATTCGTCTCCATACCCACGAGACGGCGGGCGTGAGCGTGGCTTGCTATCTGGCTGCTTTGGAAGCGGGGGTCGATGGCATCGACCTAGCAGCGGCTCCTGTGAGTGGCGGGACCAGCCAGCCCGATATCATCACCATGCTCCAGGCCGTCAAGGGCAAGCCCTACGATCTGGGTGGCCTTGATATGGAGAAGGTGCTAGAGTATGAAGAGACCCTCAAGGAGTGCCTGGCCGACTACTTCATCCCGCCAGAGGCTACGCAAGTAAGTCCCATGATCCCCTTCTCGCCTATGCCAGGGGGCGCATTGACAGCCAATACCCAGATGATGCGAGACAACAAGATCTTGCACAAATACCCAGAAGTGATCAAAGCGATGCGGGAGGTCGTGGAGAAGGGAGGATTTGGTACCAGCGTCACACCGGTGAGCCAGTTTTATTGGCAGCAGGCCTTCAACAACGTCATGTTTGGCCCTTGGAAGAAGATAGCTCCAGGGTACGGGCGAATGGTCCTGGGTTATTTTGGCAAGACGCCGGTAGCTCCAGATCCTGAGGTCGTCAAGCTAGCATCAGAGCAGCTTGGTCTTGAGCCAACGACCGAAAATCCTCTGGATATCGCCGATAGGGACGAGACCAAATCGATAGCATACTGGAAGAAGAAGCTTGAAGAAGAAAATATCGATACGACCGAGGAGAATATCTTCATCGCCGCTTCATGCGGGGATAAGGGAATCGCCTTTTTGAAGGGTGAGAGCCCGCTTATGGTCAGAAAAATCAGTGAAATGGAGGAAGAGAAAGTGGGAAAAAGTAGTGGAGTCTATACTGTCATCGTCGATGGGGAGAAGTTCGTCGTAGAGATCGCCGAAGGCAACGTAGAGGTCAAGCCCCAGGCCGAAGCCAAAAAAGAGGCCGAGATCGTAGAAGAGCCCGAAGCGATGGGCGAGGCTGCACCGGGCATGGTGGAGATCAAGTCTGCGGTACCCGGGACAGTCTGGAAGATCTTGGTCAATCCGGGCGACAAGGTCAAAGCGGGAGATAAGATCATGATCTTGGAGTCGATGAAGATGGAGATCGACATCCCAGCGCCAAAAGATGGCGTCATCGCCCATATCGCGGTCAAAGTCAATGATCCGGTCGAAGAGGGTCAAGTCCTGGCCACAATGGAGTAGGTGATGAAAAAGAGAGTCATACAATTTTTGCTGGCGCTGAGCGTGGTGATGATACCCATCGGAGCCATCGCCACGGTGAGCCATATGAGTGAGGGGGCAAAAGTCGAAGCCAAGGCCCAAAAAGAGGTCTATGAGTCCAAAGGCTTCGGGGAGATGCTCTACAATTTCTGGAAGCAGACAGGGATCTACGCCTTTTTGCATCCCCAGGAGGGAGTCAAAAACGCCAAAGGTGACGAGGTGACGAAATTTCAGCAAAGTTTCGGTCGCCTGATCATGATCGGCATCACCTTTTTGCTCTTTTACCTGGCGATTGCCAAAGGGTTTGAGCCGCTTTTACTCATCCCCATCGGCTTTGGAGGACTTCTGGCCAATATCCCTCTGGCCAATATCATCGGTGATGGAGGATTTATCGGTGAGCTTTTCAAAGCGGGGATTGAAAATGAGCTCTTTCCTATTCTTATCTTCATGGGTGTGGGAGCCATGACCGATTTTGGGCCCCTCCTTGCCAACCCGAAAACGGCTCTTTTGGGTGCTGCGGCCCAGTTTGGGATCTTTGGGACGCTGGTGGGCGCGGTGGCCTTGAGTCAGCTGGGGGTCTTTGATTTTAGTCTCCAAGACGCTGCTGCCATCTCCATCATCGGTGGCGCCGATGGACCGACGACGGTCTTTATCGCTTCCAAGCTGGCTCCAGATCTCTTAGGTGCCATGGCGGTGGCGGCTTACAGCTACATGGCTTTGGTGCCGGTCATCCAGCCTCCTATCATGAAGGCACTGACTACGCCTGAGGAGCGAAGGATCAAGATGACCACCAAGCGAAAGGTGAGTCAGCTAGAGAAGATGCTCTTTCCGTTGACGGTGTTGGTGCTCACTATCCTCATCCTGCCAGAGTCTTCTCCGCTTATCGGGGCGTTGACGTTTGGCAACTTCGTACGAGAGTCCAAGGTGGTAGAGAGACTCTCCAAGACGCTTCAAAACGAGCTTATCAACATCGTCACCATCTTCTTGGGACTCTCTGTGGGCAGCAAGCTAGCAGCGGAGTATTTCTTGGTGCCAGAGACTCTTGGTATCTTGATCTTGGGATTGGTGGCCTTTAGCGTCGGTACGGCTGCTGGAGTCATCATGGGCAAGATCATGAACAGACTTTCCAAAGAGCCTATCAATCCTCTCATCGGTGCAGCTGGTGTGAGTGCCGTACCTATGGCGGCTCGTGTGGCCAACAGGGTCGGGATGGAAGAGGATCCTACCAATGTCCTTTTGATGCACGCCATGGGGCCAAATGTCGCTGGCGTCATCGGATCTGCCGTGGCTGCGGGAGTCTATCTCTCAATCTTTTAGTAAAAAAGCCTTCGGGCTTTTTTACATATAGCTCTTTTTATGCTTCTCTTTGCTAAAGCTTCTTTTTCTTTTGAGTTTTCGTAGGTGATTGGCCTCTTTGAGGACCTCCGCTTTGATCTGCTCTGGCTCTTTGTCGCTGAGATGGAGATTGGCGTTTTTTTGGACGAATTTTTCCAAAGATTTGGTGTATTCGCTACTAAGATAGGTCTTTTCGATCGACTCCAAGGGCTTGAAGATTTTGTCGATATGGGCGTCGATCTGGGCTTTCGTGGGCTCTTTTTGGTTGAAAAAGTCGACGATTCTGTTGACGAAGCGCTCAAGTTCTCTTATATATCTGCTTCGAATCAACCTCTCTTTTTTCAATGGCCACCTTTAGTTATAATATACTCAATTTTATCAAAAGGAGCACTATGGAGCAAGTCCTAGATCCCAAATATCTGGAGCTGATGCTCGATCCTCCCAACTATGGCGAGATGGAAGAGTACGACGCCAAGGGATATGGCAAGAACAAGGAGACGGGAGAGATGGTGGTGATCTACCTCAAAATCGACCCCAAGACCAAAAAAGTCGAAGATATCAGATGGCAGACCAACGGATGTGGCACCACGCTGGTGAGTGGGGCACTCTTTAGCCAGGAGTACAAGGGCAAGAGCCTCCAAAGCGGTATCGACTTCACCGAAGCGGTGTTTGAGAAGATCAAGGACAATCCCCCGCCTGACGCTGCGTGTGGTGAAGTGGTGGCTAGAGCCTTCATGGCGGCGGTCAAGGACTATGAGGCCAGAGCCCAAGGCCAGCAAAGAGAGCATACGGAGTATGTGACTCTGAGCTGCCCCACTCCCGAAGGAGAAGAGCATGCTTGATCTGCTGCGCAAAAAACATGCGTTGTGGCTGGTGATCTTTTTTGGATCGATGAGCCTGCCCCAATCCAGGGAGCGTGATAAGCTCTTGGACTTTGCCAATATCCAGTATCGCCATCTCAAATGGATCGCCAAGGAGATTGTCAAAAGTGGCCAGGATTTTGACTGGAACAGGGACTCCATCAAGCTCTCCTTTAGTCACTCCAGGGAGCTTTTTGAAGCCCTCTTGGAGCGTTTGCGCCAGATAGGATCTGGCTACCCCCGTGGAGCGCTCTTTGATCGGATCCGGCATGATGAGGAGTATATGATCTGGAGCCTGGAGCATTTTGAGTTGGATGTAGCTCTTGAGGCCTTTTCCAAAAAGCTCACATACGAGGGGCTCGATCAAAAGAGCCTGGAGGCTTTGGTGCGGTTTTTGTTTGAGGAGATCTACAAAGAGTATGAGCTGATCCTCACCTATACCTACTCTCAGCTCCATACCGACTCCGCCCGGCTTGGACTCATCTTTGAGGATCTGATCTATGAGTCGATGTTTCATCTCAAATCTTTTTGTACCATAGCCGCGAAGCTTGGGATCTTGAGTGTGCCACGGGTGGTGATGGAAGAGGTCTATAAGTTTGATGATCTTAAGAAGTTTTTAGAAGATGGGATAGCAGAAGAGCTTGCCGCAAAAGAGCAGTGCAAGGCTCTAAGCTCAGCTATCAAGAACGAGGAGCTCAGCCGTTTTTTTGCCTTTATCAACTACCAAGAAGACTACCATATCACCCTCATGCAAGAGGCTTTAGAGGCTATGAACGATAGACTAACGTAAAATGTGGTAAAAGAGTGTTATGAGAAAGATTGTAGCCCTTTTTTTGTCGGCTTTGGTGTTGTTGATGGCGGAGCAAAACGTCACGAAAGAGAAGTTCGATATCGATGCCGAGATCGCCAAGATCATGAAAGCTCCGCCGAGCAAACGTCGGATCTTGATGAACGAGCTTAAAAGAAAGATCTTCAAACTCAACCTCGAGCTGCAGTCTTCTCATCTGCTCCACTTGCAAAACATTCTCAACTCCAACCATGTACGAAATAGAGGAAAACGATGATGAAACGACTCATAGCGCTTCTTTTATTGATTCTTAGCCTCCAAGCCAACGAATACAACGACGACGATCTGGATGGAGTGCCAAACTACCTCGATCGCTGTCCCAATACACCCTTTAGCGATATTGTGGATGAGTATGGGTGCAGTATAGAAAGACTCATACGTCCTAAAAGATTTGAGTATTTCTTTGAGTATCTCTATGCCAAGGAGAGCGATAGGGGTGATTTCAAAGAGAACGACTACCTGGGCTCTTTTACCTTCTATAGAGGAAACTTCGATCTAAGTCTTACCTCATTTTATTTTACCAACCGCTTTCGATCGGGCTTTGCCGATCTCAATATCAAAGCCCAGTACCGCTACACGCCTGTACCTATGTGGGATATCTATCTAGGAGTGGGAGTCGACCTGCCTATCTACAATATCCATGGCAACAGGGTTGATTACAACCTCTATCTTAGCAATGAGTACTACTTTTTGGGTTACAAGCTCTTTGGAGGGCTCTATTTTACCAGGACCACCGATCGTCTAAGAGGCGAGAGGCTCCACAACAGCTACGGCGGATATGGTGGGATAGAGATCTACAAACAGCGCTACAGCTTCGATATCGTCTATCTCTATAACAAGAGCAAATTTCACACTATCAGCAATATGCTCTACTTCAAGCTGGAGCGTACCTTCGCCCACAACTACTTTCTCTTTGGTACCTATACCCTTGGACTTAACAGAGCCGCAATCGATTCTATCGTCAGTATCGGATTTGGGCGACGATTTTAACGCTTTATTAACTTTTTCTTAACGGATCGATAACGGCACCTGTGCCATAATTGTACAAACGAAAAAAGGATAGAACATGAAAAAAGGATTGATCGCCGTTTGCGCAGCTTCTATGCTATGCACGCTTTATGGAGGGGCCGGTATTGAGCGAAGTGGTATGGGAATAGCCAATATTTTGGAGATCGAAGAGCATATGGGAAGTGCGGTGATACAGCAGATAGAGGATGAGGATATCCAGCCAGAGTTCAAAGAGGATAAAGAGGCTATTGTCGATGATGTGGTATATCATCCTCCAAAGCCTCCCAAGCCAGCTCCCACTCCAGAGCCCAGCGATGAGGAGCTTGCCATAGCGCAGGCCCAGGAGGTCAGCGAGCACATCGACGATCCCCAGATCGTCTATGAGGAGATTGGGGCTGAGGAGCAGATAGAGGCTCTGCCTCCCTTGCACAAGGGGCACTCTCTTTTGGAGCTGGTAGAGCAAGAGAGTCTGGAGCTTCCTGATGAGGTCCATGAGCTTCTTTTGGAGGTCAAAAGGGCTGTGCGCTTCTATAAAAAGCCGGAGCTCTTTGAGGATATCACCCTCACAGATCCTTTGGATCTGGCAGATCCGGCTATGATGGAGCAGATCCGCCAAAAAATAGAGCAGGCACAACGTCTTCGATCCCAAGAGATCGCACAAAAGATCCTCAAGCACCAGACCAAAGTCCAGCTCAAGATCGCAGGGGAGTTCGTGCGATATGGCGATGGGCAGTATGACTGGGTCTTTGTCACCTTCGATGGAAAGGTCTTCAAGCTCAAAGGGGTCGATCCTAGAAGTGGCAACTTCGACTATGAGTATCTGCCAGAGGTTGTGGGGAGTATCGCTCCAGATGGGAGTGTGAGTTTTGAGGCAAGCAGTGGGGATGAGCTGGCTTTGCTTCTAGCTAGCCAAAGTCGTCAGGGTTACCCTTATGCCAAATATGACGATCCAGAGGAAAAGGGCTTTGACTGGATCGTCATCACCCAAGATGGCAATGTCTACAAGCTAGAAGGCTATGACGAAGAGGCCCAGAGTTTTGTCTATACTCCGGTCGAAGATATCCTGGCCATTCCTCAGGGAGATGAGGTAGAGCTCCTGCCTGGCAGCTGATCTCCTTCGGCCCCGAGGGCCGAAGCGATACAGCGCTCTATCTCCTCTTTCGTTTGCGAAAACTCCATGATATCTCCATGATGACTCCCTTCGATGATGATCGTTTTTTTGAGATTTTTGATATGAGGCAGCAGCTTCTCGATCGTTTTTGGCGGGGTGGTGTCGTCGTACTGGGCGGCGATGACGCAGACGGGCGCTTTTGTCCTTTCGATCCAGCGATAGAGGGGGAAGGGGTGACGAAGGAGCAAGGAGACTGGAAAGAGAGGATAGTGCAAAGAGGCTACATGGGTGAGGGAGTGGTAGGGGGTGATGAGAATGAGGCCTTGGACTGGATAATTGGCGGCGATA
>PUXX01000054.1 GCA_009659895.1 Campylobacterota bacterium | reverse complement strand
TGTCATAATATTGATAGAGTGATTGAGAGCAAAGATCCCTCAAAAAGAGGGTATAAAAGTGTGATCTGGGGGCCAAACGATACGATGGTAGGTCCTTATAAAGATGCAAAATCCCCTTTTCACAAAACGAAGCAAGGGGAGCATTTCTTACAACCCAACAAGCTTTGCTTTGTCTGTCACTACAATGGTGACAATCAATATGGAGTTTTGGTCTATGAGACCGGGATGGAGTATGAACAGAGTGGAAGCAAGCAAAGCTGTGTCGAATGCCATATGAGCAAAAAAAGAGAGCGAAGAGTGGCTGATGTGCCTATTAAAGGATATGTACCCAAAATCAGAGAGGTAAGAGATCACTTCTTTATGGGGGCTAGAAATGGTGATATCTTGACGAAAGCTTTGAATATCGATGTCAAAGAGAAAAATCACAAGCTCATCGTCACGCTCCAAAACAGGACGCCCCACAGAGTCCCTACTGGATTTGCGGGACGTGAAGTGGTAGTGGAGATCTCCTTTTGGAAGGATAAAAATCTCATGCAAAGTGTCACCAAAAGCCTAACTACCAAGTATTTAGATGAAAAAGGAAGAGTGACTGTGCCCTACTTGGGAATCGAAAAGGCAGAAGATAATAGAATCATGCCCAATGAGAAAAGAGCCTATGAGGTGCAGATCCCTCAAGGAGTCGATAGTGCTTCGATCGCTGTATATTACCGACTTGTCAATAAAGATCTGCAAAAGCTTCTAAAAATCGATAATGAGATTTTTGCTAGGAATTATGAAATCGTCAAAGTCGATATAGATCTATAATGGAGATGGATGTGGAACCGGTCAAAATCACTGGCTCAAACCTCTTGAGCCAGATCAACAAAATGGCAAGCGAGCTTGGGATCGACAATCCCCAAAATGTCACCATCGTCAAGCTCGAAGACACCGACGATCCTAATAAAAAGACCCTGGAGCTCGTCCAAGGGAGCTGGGAGAATAGCGCTCCTTGGTTCGTCATTGGCAAAGATGACAAGGTCTATGTGCTCTCTAGTCTTGAGGCGATTTTGCATCTTATCAAATCTCTCAACGAAGCCAAGTATGAAAACTTCAACCTCAAGCTCGAAAAGGCGATTTTGGAAAATCTGCCGGTGGATTTCAACGACGTATGGGTGGTGGCGATGAGTGAGATCCAAAAGAGGCTGAGTGAGTCCAAAAACAAAAATCTGCTCGATATCGATATCAAAAAATTGGTCCAAGAGATCAAGAAGCATCACCCCAATCTCTTCATGAGACTCAAAGATTTTCCCTTTCAAGGACAGCAATGATCGATTTTGAAAAGTTCGTCAAATACTCCCGCCCCGGTCCAAGGTATACGAGCTATCCCACGGCGGTGGAGTTCAGCGAAGATTTTACCTATGATCGCTACCTAGAAAAGCTCCACGCCCAAAAGAGCTCCACGCCGCTTTCGCTCTACTTTCATCTGCCATTTTGCAGGAGTGCGTGCTACTTTTGTGGCTGTAACGTGGTCTTCACCTCCAAAGAGGATAAAAAGGTCCGCTACATCGACTACCTCAAAAAAGAGCTCTCCATCTTACAAAAACATATCGACACCAAGCGAGAGGTAATTCAGCTCCATTTTGGCGGGGGTACGCCCACCTTCTTCGATGCAAACCAGCTTCAAGAGATCATCGCCGCTATCAAGGAGGTCTTTCCAAACTGGAGCGATGAAGCGGAGGTGAGCTGTGAGATCGATCCAAGGTTTTTGAGCGAAGAGCATATGAAGGTCTTGAGTGAAGGGGGCTTCAATCGTGTGAGTTTTGGTGTGCAAGATTTCGATCCAAGAGTCCAGCAAGCGGTCCATCGGATTCAGACGTTCGAAGAGACCAAAAGAGCAGTGGAACTGGCCAGAAAGTACGGGATGCAAAGTGTCAATATCGATCTTATCTATGGGCTCCCCTTCCAGACTTTGGAGAGCTTTCAAAAGACGCTCGAACTCACCCTCCAGCTCGATCCCGATCGCTTGGCCGTCTTCAACTACGCCCATGTGCCGTGGCTCAAAAAGACGATGCGAAAGATCGACGAGACCACACTTCCAAGCCCCGATGTGAAACTGGCGATTTTGAAATATACGATCGACTTTTTCACCTCCAACGGCTATAAGATGATAGGGATGGATCACTTCGCAAAGCCCGAAGATGAGCTCTTTAAGGCGATCGAAAAAGGGGAGCTTCATCGAAACTTCCAAGGCTATACAACCAAAGGGGGCGCCGATCTTATCGGTATAGGGCTCACAAGTATCGGCGAAGGGGAGGACTACTACGCCCAAAACTTCAAAGAGATGAGCGCTTACGAGGAGGCGATCGATAATGGAAAGCTTCCCTATCACAGAGGCGTGGAGCTTGGCCAAGATGACAAAATCAGAAAAGCAGTCATTATGGAGCTCATGGCCAATTTCAAGCTCGATATTCCAAGGATCGAGAAGCAGTTTGGGATCGACTTCAAGGAGTATTTCGCCGATGCTCTAAAAGCGCTCAAGGAGTTCGAGGAGCAAGAGCTCGTCAAAGTAAGTGACAAAGCGATCGAGGTAAATGAGACGGGGACGCTGCTCATTCGCAATATCGTGATGCCGTTTGACGCCTATATGAAAAAACATGGAGAGGGAAAAAAGGTCTTTAGCAAGACGGTATAACAAGGGGGAGGATGTTTGAATTTACCAAAGTAAGCGATGAATGTATCAAGTGTGGTAAGTGCATACCAACTTGCACCATCCATCAAATAAGTCCCGATGAGGTGACGAGTCCGCGGGGATTTATCGAACTTTTGGGAGACTACCAAAAGGGTGAGCTAGAACTCGACAAAACGGCCAAAGATATCTTCGAGAGCTGCTTTTTGTGTACCAACTGCGTCGATGTCTGCCCAAACTCGCTGCCGACCGATATGGTGATCGAAGAGGTACGAGCCGATATCGCCAAGAAGTTTGGGATCGCGTGGTATAAGAGGGCCTTTTTTTGGCTCTTGCGTAACCGCTGGGCGATGGATCTATTCAACAAGCTTGGCTATGTCTTTCACTCCTGTGCATTGAAAAAGGAGGAGAGAGGAAGAGGGCTGTTGGCCAAATTTGATCTGCCGATGATCAAAAAAGATAGACTGCTTCCATCCATGAAGTCGGTGAGCTTCCTCAACAAATACAAAGAGCGGCTCAACAGCGGTGACAAGCCAAAAGTCGCTATCTTCATCGGCTGCCTTGCCAACTACAACTACACCGAGATCGGCGATAGTCTGGTCCAGATCCTACAAGAGCTCGACTATGAGATCTTTATCCCAAAAAAGCAGCTTTGCTGCGGGGCTCCGGCCTATTTTACGGGGGATTTCGATACGGTGGAGTATCTGACCAAGAAAAATATCGAATATTTTGAAAGCTTCATCGACAAAGTAGAGGCCATCATCATCCCGGAAGCCACATGCAGCGCCATGATCAAGCATGACTGGGAGGTCTTTTTTGAAAATAGGAAAATGCCCGAGTGGAGAGATCGAGCCGCCAGGCTCAACCAAAAGATCTTCATGGCTACCGAGTGGCTCTACAACCACACCGAGCTGCCTAAACTTTTGGAGCAAAAGGGCAAAAAGCTTCCTCAAAGCGTCACCTACCACGACGCTTGTCACGCAAGGAAAGTGCAAGGCATCTGGGCTGAGCCAAGAGCGCTTTTGAAAAAGAGCTACGAGCTTAGGGAGATGGAGGATCCCAACCGCTGCTGCGGTTTTGGGGGCGTGACGATACAGACAGAGAAGTTTCATCTCGCTCAAGCCGCCGGCAAGCCTAAAGCTGCCATGATCGAGCGAAGCGGCGCCGATATCGTGGCGGCGGAGTGTAGCGCGTGCCGTGTGCAGATAAGCAACTCCTTGTATCAAAACGGCGTCGATACCATCTTCAAAAATCCCGTCGAACTCATCGCTGAGGCTTTAAAAGAGAATTAAAGAAAAAAAACTTATAATTATTATAAATTTTTTTGAGAGGTGAGCGATGAGGAATATCGTAACGATCATGGCAGCAGCCGTATTGAGCTTCGCTGGTGTCACTGGTGAGGGACACCATGCTGATCATCCCCACTGGGGCTATAAAGGAAAAGAAGGGCCAGCACACTGGGGTGATATTGCTCCAGAGTTTCGCCTTTGCAAAGAAGGTGTCAACCAGTCTCCTATCGATATGAATCGCTTTATCGAAGCTGAGCTTCCAAAGCTGAAAGTTTACTATGCTGGAAATGCAAGAAGTGTCGTCAACAACGGCCATACGATCAAAGTGGAGACTATGGGCAAGGATGAGGTGGTAGTGGATGGGATCCCTTTCAATCTCAAGCAGTTTCATTTCCACACCCCAAGCGAAAACAAGCTCAAGGGGGAGCACTTTCCTATGGAGGCCCATTTTGTCCATCAAAGCGATGGGGGCGATTATTTGGTAATTGCACTCATGTTTGTAGAAGGCAAACACAATAAGGCTCTCCAAAAGATGCTCAACGATCTGAGTCCAAAAGTAGGAGAGAAGCACCAGCTCAAAGAGATGTTCAATCCTGGCGAGCTTTTCCCTAAGAAGCTCGACTACTATCGCTTCGCCGGATCTTTTACCACGCCTCCTTGTACTGAGGGAGTGCGCTGGATCGTCATCAAGCAGCCTGTGGAGGCTAGCAAAGAGCAGATCGGCTTGATGCATGAAATCATGGGAGATAACAACCGTCCCGTCCAGCCTCTGAAAGCTCGATGTATCCTCAAGTAGTTTTTTGGATATAATTGCTCTTGAAATTTTTTCAAGGGCATAAATGGAGCAGTGGCGACATATCTATGAGCATTTCGATCCGGTAGCATTCGAGATTTTTGGCTTTCCGGTCCACTGGTACGGCATCATGTACGTACTGGCTCTGCTTGTCGCCCTTTTCTTCGCCCAGTGGCTCGTCAAACACGATCGTCTCCCCATCTCCCAAAAAGAGCTCGATATCTACTTCATCTGGGTGGAGATCGGTGTGATTTTGGGAGCCAGGCTGGGCTATATCCTCTTTTACGATCCCCACACATCCTACTATCTCACCCATCCGTGGCAGATATTCAACCCTTTTCTCAACGGCCATTTCGTCGGGATTCGAGGGTTTAGCTACCATGGAGCAATCATCGGCTTTGTCATAGCGACCTGGCTCTACGCCAAAAAATACCATAAAAATTTCTGGCTTTTGATGGACATCGCTGCTGTCTCTGTACCGCTGGGCTATATTTTCGGTCGTATCGGCAACTTTCTCAACCAAGAGCTTGTAGGCCGCCAGACAGAGGTGGCATGGGGAATCTATGTGGGTGATACACTGCGCCATCCTTCACAGCTCTATGAGGCTGTTTTGGAAGGGGTAGTGATATTTGCAATTCTTTTTTGGTATCGTAAGCACAAGCGCTTTGATGGAGAGCTTATAGCGCTTTATGGCTTTTTATATGGATTTTTTCGGTTTGTAGCGGAGTTTTTTCGGGCTCCAGATATCCAAATAGGCTTCGTGTGCTGTGGATGGGTGACGATGGGGCAGCTGCTGTCGCTAGTGATGATGCTAGTCTCAGTGGCCCTTTATATGTATCTAAGGAGCAAAAATGCACTATATCAAAAAACTCTCTAACTATGCCCTCATGGGTGGTCTTGGAGCGCTTTTGATCGTAGGTGTGAGCGGATGCGAGCAAAAGGATCGATATCAAAGCGAAGGAGCCTTCTCCCAGGCTCGGCAAAAACAGGGGGCTTTTGTGGTCATCGAGGAGGTGAGTCCTAGAAACTACAAGATAGTCGAAGAGTATCCCAGTGAGCGTACGAGGGTGGTGCTTCGTGATATCAACGGCACCGAGCGGATTTTGAGCCAAGAGGAGCTCGATCGCCTCATGCGCCAAGAAGCGACGAAGATCGAGCAGGGCCAAAGCGCTCTGGTCAATCCTGAGCTCCATGCCGGGGGGCTCTCCTTGGGTGAGGCGATACTGGCGAGCGCTGCTGGAGCGATTATTGGAAGCTGGATAGGGAGCAGACTCTTCAACAATCCTACCTATCAAAAGACCAGGCAGCGAAGCTTCAAAAGCCCAAGCGCTTATCAGCGAAGCGTCAATAGCTTCACCAAACGTACTATGACCAAGCCTTCTACCAAGAGCGGCTTTTTCAAGCCTACGTCCAAGACATCGACGAAGCGCTCATTTTTCGGTTTTGGAGGATAGGATGAACAATACTCATATGATAGGTCTTTATGTGACGTTCATTTTCATGGTCTTTTTGGCGATTTTGCCCTACTTCGTGATCAAGTATGTCCAAAAAAGAGGGCGTGATGGTTCTCAAAAAGATTGAGCCGCTCTCAAAAGAGTATCTAGAGAGCATCGGCTTTACATGGCATACCGACAGCGATGGGAGCGAGTATGTAGCCGATGAGCTGGTGGTGATCAGCCAAGATGAGGCCCAAGCCTACTATGAGGCGGGCAACGAGCTGTATGATATGTACGTTGAGGCGGCCCAGTATGTGATAGAAAACCGCCTCTACCATGAGCTAGGCATCCCCTTCAATCTCGTCGATCTTATCGAGATGACGTGGGAGAATGATGTACATTGGCACATCTACTCCAGATTCGATCTTGCAGGCGGTATCGACGAAAAGCCGATCAAGCTCTTGGAGTTCAACGCCGACACGCCTACCGCGCTGTTTGAGACGGCGATACTCCAATGGGCGATGCTCAAATTCAACCATCTCAACGAAGCCAAGCAGTTCAATGTGGTCTATGAGGCGATAGTCCAAAACTTCAAACGTCTTGTCACCCTCTTCGACGATCCGGCCAAATTTGAAGAGTGGTACGAGGGGTGGAAGATCCTCTTTAGCAGCGTGCAAGGGAGTATGGAAGACGAGAACACCACGAGGCTTTTGGAGGTGATGGCCAAGGATGCTGGATTTGGGACTGCCTTTTGCTACGCCCATGAGGTGGATTTTAGCGAAGATGGGATCTTTTGTGGCAAGGAGCAGTATGAGTTTTGGTTCAAGCTCATCCCTTGGGAAAATATCGCCATTGAAGAGCCAGAGCTCGCGCTGCTTCTTACATCCATCGTCAAAAACCAAAGAGCCATCATCCTCAATCCAGCTTATACGCTCCTTTTTCAAAGCAAAGGGATGCTCAAAATCTTGTGGGATCTTTTCGAAGGGCATCCTTTGTTGCTTGAGACCTCTTTCGAGCCCCTCAAAGGCAAGCCCTACGTCAAAAAGCCTCTATTTGGCAGAGAAGGGGAGAATATAGAGATCTACGACGCCCAAGGTAACCTCATCGCCAAAAAGGATGGTGAATATGGCAACTTCCCGGCTGTCTATCAAGAGTACGTGGAGCTTCCAAAAGACGATCGAGGACGGATCTACCAAGCCGGGCTCTTCTTCGCTTATGAGTCTTGTGGGCTTGGCTATCGACGGGGCGAGAAGATCATCGACAACCTCAGCAAATTCGTAGGTCACATCATCGAGAGTTAGCCAGCTTGGGATAGAGGTTGAGGATGGAGATCATGAGCGTGATCACCGCCGGCCCTATGATCATACCCCAAAAGCCATAGCTCGAAAGCCCGGCGACGATGGAGAAGAAGATGAGCAGCTCGTTGATCTGGATATGCTCCTCCTCGATCATCCACTCGTCGATGTAGCGGATGATGATAGGCTTGATGAAGGTGTCGGCAATGATGGAGATGACGACGATGGAGTAGATGGCGATGACCAGTGCTCCGGTAGTATCTCCGGCAAAATAGCGATCAAGGCTCAGCGGCAGCCACATAAGCACGCCCCCCACCACCGGTATCAAAGAGGCAAATCCATATAAAATCCCAAACATCAATCCATTGTAGCCGTAATACTGGGCGATGATCCCAAAGAGTATGCCTTCAAAGATTGCTGTGGCTATGATGGAGTTGAAGACGACCCCCATGACGCCGGCGAGATTTTCGAAGATGGTCTCGCTATCCTCTTTTTTAAGAGGGATGATGCGCTGAAAATAGAGCAAGATCTCCTTGCCATACAAATTGGCAAAAAAGTAGAAGATGAGTATCAATAGGATATCTTTTAAAAAAGCGGCGCTCTTCTTGCCCAAAAAGGTAGCGGTCTGGATGATCCAGTTGACGATGCTATTGATGTCGATTTGGGCAGTGAAATCGTTGAAGTTTTGGTTGGAGAAAATCTCATGAGATCTGATGAACTCTCCTAACCAGGCCTTTGTGTTTTCGATGGTCTGGGAGAGTACGCCAAAATCGATACCGGCGACGAAGGAGGCTGCATTGGTGATGATATAGATAAGAGGCGCGAAGAAGATCACTCCAAGGATGAGCGTACTCACAAATGCCGGCAGGATCTTGCCGGGTAGCCTTTGGAGGAAATATTTATGTATCTTGTAAGTTGCTAGAGCTAGCAGAACCGCTATGGTGATAGTGCCAAGAAAGGGCTGAAAGACTTTGATGAGAAAGTAGCCGACTATAACGATCAAAATACCCAAAAAGTGAATAGGGCGCATCCAGGCTCCTAAAATAGTGTATCTGTGGGTTTGAGTTTGAGCAGATCGTAGGTCTTGGGCGTGGCTATGCGCCCTCTTGCGGTGCGCTCTATATAGCCATTGGCAAGCAAGTAGGGCTCTATGACATCTTCTATGGTGCCCTCATCTTCACTCAGAGCTGCTGCAATGGTACTAAGTCCCAGGGGTCTGCCTCTAGCCTCTACCAGGAGTCGAAGAAGCTTGAGATCTAAATCATCAAAGCCTTGCTCATCGACACCAAGGGCTTCTAAAGCCTCTTTGGTGCGATCTAGGGTGATCATGTGTTCATTGGCCACATCGGCAAAATCTCTCACCCGCTTAAGGAGTCTAAGGGCGATTCTTGGTGTCCCTCTGCTACGTTTGGCTATTTCCAAAGCTGCCTTTTGATCGATCTCTTTGCCTAGCTTCGCTGCAGCGTTGGTGACTATATGGGCCAGCTCCTTTGGATCGTAAAATTGGAGCCGAAAGTGCATCCCGAAGCGATCCCTAAGAGGGGAGCTGAGCATCCCAGCTCTGGTGGTGGCTCCTATGAGGGTGAAGCGGGGGAGGTCTATCTTGATGGTCTGGGCTGCTGGGCCGCTGCCGATGATGATATCTAAGCGAAAGTCCTCCATCGCCGGATAGAGGATCTCTTCGATGGCTGGGCTGAGGCGGTGGATCTCGTCGATGAAGAGGATGTCACCCTCTTCGAGATTGGTCAGTATCGCCGCTAGATCACCGCTCTTTTCGATCATGGGTGCAGCGGTGATTTTGATATTGGTGCTCATTTGAGATGCTATGATGTGACTTAGTGTCGTTTTACCAAGTCCTGGAGGACCAAAGAAGAGGATATGATCGAGTGGCTCGCCTCTTTTTTTTGAGGCTTCTATGAATATTTTGAGATTTTTTTTGATCTTTTCTTGGCCGATATACTCGTCCCAATCCCTGGGACGAAGGCTATTTTCGAAGCTACTCTCTTCGCTGAACTTCTCCACCTCGATGATGCGTTCCATCAGTAGCTCTCGTCCTCACTTGGGAATCTTTTTGTCCTGACATCTTGGGCGTACTGTTTGAGAGCCTCTTGGGCCAGATCGGCGCCGTTGAGATAGCGGCGGACAAATTTGGGCTGAAAATCGGTGAAAAATCCCAACATATCGCTCCAGACCAGCACTTGACCGTCTACATCCTTGCCGGCTCCTATGCCGATCACCGGCACGTCGACACTGGCGGTGACATCGGCTGCGATATCGGCTTTGACCCCTTCCAAAATCAGAGCGAAGACCCCGGCATCTTCGAGGGCTTTGGCGTCGTCTAGGAGCTTTTGCTTATCCTTGACCACCTTGTAGCCGCCAGCTCCTCGTACATGCTGAGGCATGAGGCCGATGTGACCGCATACGGCGATGCCATTTTGGGTAAGATGAGCGATGATCGAGGCTTTTTCTGCCCCTCCTTCAAGCTTCACAGCATCCGCACATGTCTGTTTATAGGCTTTGATGGCGTTTTTGAGGGCTTTCTCTTTGTCGACGTAGCTGCCGTAGGGCATGTCGAAGAGGATGAAGCTGTGAGGCGCTCCGGCGCATACGGCTTGGGTGTGGTAGATCATCTGATCCATCGAGGCCGAGAGGGTGTCGGGTCTGCCGGCGAAGACCATATTGAGGCTATCGCCTACCAAGATGATATCGACATGCGGCGCAAAAAGCTTGGCAAAGAGCGCATCGTAGGCCGTGATCATGACGATGGGCTCTTTGCCTTTTTTGGCTTGGATCGAAGTGATGGTCTGCTGTTTCATCCGCCCTCCTTGCGGTGATTTTATCAAAAAAAGGGTATAATTACAATCCATAAAAGGAGCCTTATGAAAAAACTCGTCGGATATATTACCAGCGCATATCCCGATAAAAACTTTACCATCGATCTTATTTTGGCCATGAAAGAGAAGGGGTGTGATAGCGTGGAGCTGGGTATCCCTTTTAGCGATCCGGTGGCTGATGGTCCTGTGATAGAGGAGGCGAATGTCAAAGCCTTGCAAAGTGGATTCAAGTTCGCCGACGTGCTCGATATCTCCAAAGAGGTGGCGAAGGAGATCGATACCCTTTGGATGGGCTATTTCAATCCTTTCTACCATCGCGGGATGGAGCGGGTGATTGCAGAGGCCAAGGAGCTGGGTGTCAGTGGCTTCATCATCCCAGATCTACCCTATGAGGAGGCTTTGGAGTATCGCCCTCTCTTCGATGAGAGGGATCTGGCTCTCATCGATTTCGTAGCGCCGACCGATACCAAAGAGCGGATCGCCAAGATCTTAAAAAACGCCAAGAAGTTCGTCTATCTAGTCGCTTACGCCGGTATCACGGGAGCCGGGAAGAGGGAGGATGTAAGCCAGGTGGTGGGCTGGATACGAGAGGCCACCGACACGCCGGTTTATATTGGCTTTGGAGTGAATGAGCGCACAGCCAAGGAGAAGGCCAAAGACGTCGACGGTGTGATCGTAGGGAGCGCTTTTATCAAGATACTTCTAGATGATAGCTTGACAAATACTCAAAAAATTGATAAAATTGCCAAGCTTTCAGGAAAGATTAAGGAATTGATCAACTCCTAAGCCTCTCCCCATCGAAAATATGGGGGTGACATGGCTTCGACGGGAGCAGTCTGCCATAGGCTGCGTGCCGGCTTGAGGAACGCCGTAAAAACTCCTCAAAAAAATAGACGCAAACAATACAGATTACCGACCGGCTTACGCTGTAGCGGCGTAAGTAACCGAACTTCCGGTCCCTCGCGCCAAGCCCTGCCCTCTGGGCTTGGATATTGCGGGGTCATCCTTTAGAGGGCTTGGATCGCGGCTGGCCCGCGCCGCGATCGACGCATAGGGCTGGATCGGCGAGTAGCTTCGGGCGCTGAGCTACCGCCGATCGAGATCGATCAGCGCTACTACGCACGTAGAGGCCTATGGTGGGTTGTTTCCGGACTCGGGTTCGATTCCCGACACCTCCACCAAGTAGCAATCCAGCAAAATCTAACAAAGTCTAAAAAATCCCCATAAAATCGAACTTCCAGGCTCCTATGGGCTAGTATTTAAGACCGATAAGAAATCTTTTAGCGGAAAAAGCTAAGTGTGCTTTTTAGCTCAAGTAAGACAGATTTCGTAAAGGCAAGAAATAGAGCAAATAATCTTTCAGTAGGATTAAAAGCGGTATAGTTCTGGCTTTTTTGGATAGAAAATTGCTGTTTTTTAATAATATATGCAGGCGATGCGTAGCTAGATGTAGCTTTAAATTTTCTGGCTTTGTATTAAATTTTTTGACGATATTTCCTTCTAAATCATGAAAATATCTCATATAGGACAAACTTGTCATAATGGCAAGAGAGTTTGTACCCATTGTCGTTAATCCACCACCTGGGGGCATATAGATACTTCTATCTGATAATTTTATTAATAAGTTAGTGTTTTCATTTCTTAGTTTTAAATGAGCCTCTTCACTAAAATTTGGTTCAATATTATTGATGCTATCTAATCTATAATGTGTAAGAGCTTCTTTCCAGTTGTTGTGCATAATTTCCAATGTTTTTTTTCTACTCCAATCTCCATGCTCAAAAATATCTAAAAAGTACAATTTGAACGGATCGACATTTATATCCCTGTATACAAACAAAAGCTCTTTTGTCCTATTGATAAAACCTTTTGTTATTCTATCGCCAAGATGAAAATGTAGTACACCCCAGGTGGTGGATTA
>PUXX01000017.1 GCA_009659895.1 Campylobacterota bacterium | reverse complement strand
TTTTTTTCTCAAAGCTTGGAATATGGACGGTAGCGTCTAGATGAAGAGTATGCATACCATGCTCATAGGGTCTGAGCAGATCACTAAAAAAGGATATCTCGTGGCGATTTCGGTAGACATAGCTGTTGCGCCATTTCTTATTAAGATGTTTGTCGACGAAGTTATAGTCGGCATAGTCGACAAAGAGATTCTCACTGATAGAAAATCCCAAAAAGTCATCAAAAAATGTCTGAGTGAGTTTGATGGGGAGATTGAGCCTGTATTCCAGGGCATTGAGCCCCACCTCACGATAGAAATGGCTTACGGTAAAATCGACATTGTAGTAGAGATTTGGCAAAAAGATCGATCTATTGTATCTGTGGTAGTGCAGCTGTGGTAGCAGCTGCAAGGTATCGGAATTGTCAGCTTTTTGGTTGTCTTTGAAATATTTGGCGTAGAGTCCGAAGTAGTTGTCGTTTCTATCGTAGTAGTAATTGAATCTGGAAGTGACGATACTGTTGATTCCTTCAATCAGCTCAGTTTTTTGGAGATTGTAGTAGTCGACGTCGTTGTAGATCTTCCAGTCTATGTAGAGCCCATCGCTTGAGACCTCATCCTCTGGGGCACTGAGCAGATAGTAGCGCCGATAGAGCATATCCGCACCGTAGTGTTGATCGTTTTTGAGTCGAAAGGTATCCACAGATCCGGAAAACTCCTTGAAATACCCAGCAGTGATCTTGCCAAAAGAGTAGGGAGAATCTACAAAACGAAAGGTAGCATAGATCCCCTTGCCCCGTTTTGTGCGGATCTGCGGATCGAACTCTAGATCCCACCAGTTCTGGGGAGCAAAAAAGAGAGGCTGTATATAGACTAGGCCCTCTTTGCTAGAGATACCGATCTTTGGGCGAAGGAGCCCACTGTGGCGCTTTTTGAGCGTAGAAAATCCAAGATAGGGCAGATAGAGGATGGGGTACTCTTTGGCATAGAATTTGATATGGTAGAGATTGACCCAGTTGTCGCTGCGATCATATTCCCCCTTTTTAAAATAGATCCGCCAGTCGCTACAGTTGATATCGCAGCTAGAAATATAGGCTTCCTTGAGCTTGATGCGCTCCTCTTTGGCATCGATCTGGCTTCCAGCCACCCACAACAAAGATCCACTATCACTCAAGAAAAAGGGTTTTGAGATCACCTTTTTGCTTCGCAGGTCAAAAAGAGCGAAATCTGCGTAGGTGCCCAAGCCTTTGTCGCTGAGGATGAAGATATCCCCATAGAGCCTGAGGAGCTTTTGGGTTTTGTCGTAGATCGCCTTGTCACATTCGATGTAGTACTCCCCATACTCCACCGCCACTCTAGGGTGGGCCTCTATCTTGTCGTCCTGGGCTTGAAGCTGAAGGGTATAGAGTGTCACCTGCGACTCTTGCGCCATAAGAGCCGCACAAAAAAGGAGGGGCGAAAGCCGCTTAAGAAGCATCGGCTTTGAGGGCTTGATAGGCGATGTCGCTGCGAAACTTCTTGCCGGCGAAATGGACCTGACCCGTAAGCATATAGGCATAGTCCCTGGCCTCTTTGATGGTATCGCCTATTCCCACACACACCAGCACACGTCCGCCAGTGGCGAAGAGCTTGCCCTCTATGAGACTTACTCCCGCATAGCAGATATGGGCATGCTGGGCCAGATCTTGGTGGACGATCTCGTCGACGATGATCTCGCTGGGCTTGCTCTTGCCATAGGGATAGTTCTCGCTAGCTAGCACCACACCCACCGCATACTTATCCCAAAACTCGATCTCTAGCTCATCCAGCCTCTTTGTGGCAGCTTTGTAGAAAAGCTCACTTGCTGGAGTCTTCAAAAGAGGCATGAGCACCTCACACTCCGGATCACCGAATCGGACGTTATATTCTAGGACATAAGGCTCCCCGTCGACAATCATGAGGCCCACGAAGAGTACCCCCTCAAAAGGGGTCCCCTCCTCTCTCATCCCTTCGATGGTAGGAGCCACGATACGCTCTTCGATCTTCTTATAAAGCTCATCATCGATCAACGGGGTCGGAGCATAGGCGCCCATACCTCCGGTATTGGGGCCTTGATCTCCATCCAAAAGCCTCTTGTGATCCTGCGCTGCTGGGAGGATCACATACCTCTCACCATCGCTGATAGCGAAGATACTGAGCTCATATCCATCCAAAAACTCCTCGATCACCACTCTTTGCCCGGCGGGCCCGAAGGCCTCTCCACTGAGCATCCTGGCAGCAGCCTCCTTGGCCTCCTCTTGGCTCTGGGCGATGATGACCCCTTTGCCAGCGCACAGCCCATCGGCCTTGACCACGATAGGAGGCTCCAGCTCATCGATAAACTCACTGGCCTCCTCCATCGTGTCGGTTTCGATATAGCGGGCGGTGGGGATGCCCCTTCGCTTCAGGAAATTTTTCATATAGATCTTCGATCCTTCTAGCAAGGCAGCCTTTTGGGAGGGTCCGAAGATGGTCAGTCCCTCCTCCTTGAAGATATCGACGATCCCCTCTACCAGCGGGGCTTCTGGGCCAACGATCGTCAGATCGATCCCCTCTTCCTTGGCAAACTTCGCCAGATCCCTATAGTCTGCCACCTCCACATTCTCTCCTAGCTCAAAGGTCCCTCCATTGCCCGGAGCGAAATAGATCTTCTCTACATTTTTGTCCTGATGTAGTGCTCGGCCTATGGCGTACTCTCGTCCACCGCTTCCTACCACCATCACTCTCATTTCGACCCTTTGTCTTTGAATATGGAAGAAAAAGAGCCCTCTTTCTCTTCCAGATCCAAATAAAAAAGCCCGAGCGGGCGTTCACGCAATGCAATGGTCCCAAAGACCACACACAAGAGGGAGCGAGCTGCGGATTAGGCGGCGGCTTCTCGCCGGCAGACCCGGCTCAAGCGAAGTCACCGACACACACCGCAGACTACAGGCCTCCCTCAACAATCGTTTGTCGGACCCCCATACTGCGGGTAGCGCACCGCTCAGGCTTATTGCAATTATAAACCCTTTTTGCTTAAAAAGCCCTCATTGACCCAATATAAGATCGACACACTCCTGGAGGCTCCTGCCCTGACAGAGAGTATAGGCTATCCCCTCTGGCAGAGCCTCGGCCGTCTTGGTCCCAAGAGCGTAGGCTCTATAGCTCTCATCCCACGTAAAACAGCGAAAAAAGCAGCGCACCGTCGATGGAGAGGAGAATATGATGATCGATCCTTTTGGCGGAGGTCTGCGATCGTGGCAGGGTGCGCAAAAGGTCTCATATACGATACGCTCATCGACCAAAAAGCCCTTGGCTCTCAATATCCCCCCAAGATCGGTAGCCACCACTTTTGGGCGCAAAAAGAGATAGCGCCTGGCTGGATCGAAACGCTCTACGATCTCTTGAGCCAGATCGTCACCATAAAATCTGGAGGCCACATAGGCGACCCTGCCTCCTAGATCCTCCACCTTCCTGGCTGTCGCCTCACCGATGACGATCGATGGGACCGATCGCCATGATGGCGAAATTTTTTGCGCGGCGGTCACGGCATTTTTGGAAGTAAAAAGCAGATAGTCATACACCAAAAAGTCAATCGGCTCCAAAATGAAGCGCTGCAAGATCATGGGCAGCTGCCTGGCGTTGGTGAGGGGGGTGGAGGAGAGGATATAGACCATCACTCCCACTCGATGGTACCAGGAGGCTTGGAGGTGATATCAAAGACCACCCGGTTGATCCCGTCTACTTCGTTGATGATGCGATTGGAGATGAGCTCCAAAAGATCGTGGGGAATATGGGCAAAAGTAGCGGTCATCCCGTCGCTACTCTCGACGATCCTAAGGGCTACGGTATTTTCGTAGGTCCTCTTATCCCCCATCACTCCCACGCTTTTGACATTGAGCAGTACAGCAAAGCTTTGCCACAGCTTCTCATAGAGTCCATGGGCCTTGATCTCCTCTAGCAAGATCGTATCGGCCTTTCGCACCAGCTCCAGAGCCTCAGGGGTCACCTCACCCAAGATCCGAATAGCCAGCCCAGGTCCCGGGAATGGATGGCGATAGACCATCTCTTTGGGCAGACCCAGTTCCAGGCCTAGTTTTCTGACCTCATCTTTGAAAAGCTCTCTTAGAGGCTCTATGAGCTCAAACTTCATCCAATCGGGCAGCCCTCCGACGTTGTGGTGGGATTTGATGGTCTCACTAGGTCCCTTGACCGATACCGACTCAATCACATCGGGATAGAGAGTCCCTTGGGCTAGGTATTTGACATCCTTGTGCTTCTTCGCCTCCTCATCGAAGACCTCGATGAAGGTATGACCGATGATCTTGCGCTTTTGCTCAGGATCGGTGACCCCTTTGAGAGCTTGCATGAAGCGATCTTTTGCGTCGATGACGATGAGCGGGACCTTGAGCATATTCTTAAAGACATGCTCCACCTTTTCCCTCTCTCCGGCTCGAAGCAGCCCATTGTCCACGAAGACAGGGATGAGCCGATCCCCGATAGCCTCATACAAAAGGGCCGTCACCACGGAGCTATCCACCCCTCCGCTCAGGGCACAAAGCACCTTGTCCTCTCCCACCTGGGCTCTGATCTTCTCAATCTGCTCTTTGGCGAAGTGCCCCATATCCCAGCGATCTTGTACGCCACAGATCCGCTTGGCGAAGTTTTCTAAGATCTTGGTCCCCTCCTCTGAGTGGGAGACCTCCGGATGGAACTGCAAGGCATAGATCTTTTTGTTCTCATCAGCAATGGCAGCATAGGGAGAGTTGTCGGTATGGGCGATGCGCACGAACCCGTCGGGAAGCTTGACCACTTTGTCTGCGTGGCTCATCCACACGATCTGCCCATCTTTGGTCCCCTCAAAAAGAGGCGATATTTTGCCATGTACGGGATCAAAATAGAGCTTCGCCTTGCCATACTCATGCTCCAGGGCACGAATCACCTCTCCGCCAAAATCTGTGGCGATGAGCTGCATCCCATAGCAGATCCCAAGGATCGGCAATCCAAGATCATAAATAGCCCTGTCGACCCTGGGGGCATCCGGCTCATAGACACTGGCCGGACCACCGCTTAGGATGATCCCCTCAGGCTCCCTGGCCTTGATCTTTTCGATATCTTCGAAGTAAGGGTATATCTCACAATAGACCCCCACCTCTCTAAGTCGCCTTGCGATCAGCTGGGTATATTGGCTCCCAAAGTCCAATATGACAATAGGCACTTTTTGCATAGAGTTCCTTTTAATAGAGTCCTAGTATCTCAAACTGAATATACCATAAAATGATAGAGAGGATGTAGCCAGCCAAGACGGTCCAGGCATGTCTCATGTGAGATCCAAAGGTATAGATACCCCGGAGTCTGCCCATCACACCTACACCAGCCGCACTACCGAAGCTAATCAGACTTCCTCCAATCCCCGCCGTCAGGGTGACCAAAAGCCACTGATCAAGCCCCATAGGAGGATCGGCTTTGAGGATCGCGCTCATGACGGGGACATTGTCGATGATGGCGGAGATAAATCCCACACCGATATTGCCAGCAGTAGGCCCTATGATCTCATAGAGCTTGACGATATACTCCAAATAGCCCATATAGTGGAGCGCACCCACGGCACTGAGGATACCGAAAAAGAAGAGGAGCGTATCGTTTTCTACATGTTTCATGTTGACATAGACATCGAAGTGGTCGTGCTGGTTTCTTCTTTTGTGAAAGTAGGAGTACATCTTGAGCAAAGCCAGACCAAACATCATCCCCCACATAGCTGGAAAATGGAAAAACTGATGGCCGGTGACGGCGATGAAAATGGTAAAGACCCCTAGCCAGATCACCACCTTGGCCCCGGGCTTGAGCTCTGCTTTGGGCAGGCTGGCGTCAAAATGGGGCTCTCCTTCGGGTACCACTCTTGAGAGCAGCCAGGCTGTGAGGAGCCAGCCACCGATACTTGGCACAAAGAGGGACAAGAAGTCCACGAACTCTCCCTTGCCCGCTGTCCATGCCATCAGTGTCGTAATATCCCCAAAGGGGCTCCACGCTCCTCCGGCATTGGCCGCGACGACGATATTGATGGCTCCAGGCACCAAAAATTTGGTGTTGGTCTTGTCGATGGTAAAAAGGACCGTAGAGAGAATGAGAGCGGTGGTGAGGTTGTCCGCTACGGGAGAGATCCAAAAGGCCAAGAGCCCGGTGAGCCAAAAGAGCTTTTTGTAGCTGTAGCCTCGTGAGGTGAGTTTGTATTTGAGCACATCGAAGACTTTTCGCTCTATGAGCGTCTCGATGTAGGTCATAGCCACGAACAAAAAGAAAAAGATCTCTGCGATCTCCAAAATGAGCTGCTCCATCTCTCCGTGCAAAGGGGTGGGATCTAGGCCATTGATGGCGTAGTAGACCCCAAGGAGCATAAACATTAGCGTCCCAATAAGCAGAGCCGGCTTGGCTTTGTTCATATGAAACTTCTCTTCTGCGGCTATGAAATAGTAGCCGACAACGAAGATGATAATATTGAGATATCCTACCCAGGTATGGGTGAGATCGACTGCATGCATCTATTCTCCTTCGATATAGTGTGCGCCCACACTCTCTTTTCTGTTGAGGGCGGCTTGTATGATCGCTTTTGCGCTAAGGACTCTGAGCTTAAGAAGATAGCCGATATCTTGCTCTAGCACCTCCTGAGTAAACTCCAGGGCCTCCTCAAGCTCACCTCTTTTTCGAATGATGCCTACCTTGTGCCACATGATATGACGTAGCCTCTCTTTAAGGGCTTTATCTTCGCTTTTTGTCAAGACAAAGGGGAGTTGACGAAACTCTTTTGGCCGGATCTGGCGATCTTGGATCAGACTATCTTCGACCGCCCTTTTTGAGAAGACCAGTCCTTCTAGCAGTGAGTTGGAGGCCAATCTATTGGCCCCATGGACTCCGCTACAGGCCACCTCTCCTACGGCGTAGAGATTCTCCATGCCCTCTACTTTACCCCATGTGTCGGTCTTGATCCCACCCATGATGAAGTGGAAAGCCGGAGATATGGGGACTCGATCAAAAGGTACGGCATAGCCTAAGTTTCTAAAGGTGCGGTAGATATTGGGAAAACGCTTTTTGAAAAACTCCTCACTAAAAGCAGCGAAGTCCAAATAGACCTTGTGTCCCGCCTTTTGGTGGCGAAAGATGGCACGACTGACGATATCTCTAGGAGCCAGTTCTCCTCTAGGATCGTAATCGAACAAGAATCTGCGCCCCTCTTCGTCCACCACCGTCGCCCCTTCGCCTCTGAGCGCTTCGGTGAGCAAAAACTTTCTGGCACGCTTGTTGTAGACAAAGACCGTGGGATGAAACTGGGTAAACTCCATATCCTTTAGGGGCAGGCCTTTAAGAGCGGCGATCCCTTGGATATCGGCGCTGATCTTTTTGGCATTGGTATGAAACTCATACAGTGAGCCGATACCTCCGCTAGTAAGAAAAACATTGTTGGCGTAGACATTGAACTGCTTGGCTCCTTGACGTACCGTCACGCCATGACAGATCCCATCTTCTATCAAAAGATCGATGACGATGACACCATCGAAGACCTTGGCATGGGTGTTTTGGAGCAAAAAGCGATGGAGCTCCCTGCCGGTAGCATCCCCGCCTGCGTGCAAGATCCTGGGTCTGCTGTGTGCTGCCTCTTTGGTAAAGAGGAGATTTCCCTCCTCATCCCTATCAAACTCAAACCCTCTGGCGATGAGATCTTCGATGACCAAGATGGAGTTACGACTCAAAATCTCCACCGCCTCTTTGTCACACAGCCCCGCCCCAGCTTTGAGGGTATCTTCGATATGAGCGTAGATATCCTCCTCATCCACCGCCGTAGCCACACCTCCTTGGGCGTAGAAGGTGTTGCACTCCCAAATGGGATCTTTGGAGAGGAGGAGTACGCTTTTGTCCTTTGGAATGTTGAGCGTGGCGTACAGCCCCGCTATCCCCGCTCCCACTATGACATAATCGTATCTCACCTACGGGCCTTTTTGGTATCGTAGTATGGATCGGCCTTGTAACCACATCCACTAAAGATCGTGGCCAAAAGTGCTATAATTGCGATATGAAAAGTCCATCGTCTATATTGCATACTCTCTTTTCCACTCAAAAATATTTCGAGCAGCGCTGCTTTCGCAAACTTGCCACTCTCTTGCCACCTAGAATGCAAGAGGCCCTCTTGTATATCTACAAAAGAGGAGCTACCCTCTATTTTGTTTTCAAACACTCCGGGTTCGTGATGGAGTTCAATTATAGTAAAAATCATATAAATGAACTATTAAAACTCTTGCAAAAAGAGTATCCCCACTGCCAGGATCTCCATATCACCACACTCAAAGCCTACGACAAGTTCGTCCCCACCACCCAAAAGCCACCTCCTTACAGGAGCCTCTACACAGAACGGGCCAAAGGGGATTTTGAGATCAATACAGACAACAAAGAGATCGAAGAGATCTTGCAAAAAATCAAAAAGGCGATACGAAAAAATGGATCTTCTTGACAAAATCCGCTCCTTGCCAGACGCTCCTGGCGTCTATCAGTATTTCGACGCCAATGGAAGACTCCTCTACATAGGCAAAGCCAAGAGTCTCAAAAAAAGGGTCAAAAGCTACTTTCGATTCACTCCCAAACTCACCCCCGCCCCCAATCTCTCCCCTCGAATCTTCAAGATGATCAAGGAAGTAGAAGATCTGGCATATATCAGGGTCGATAGTGAAAACGAGGCTTTGATCCTGGAAAACTCCCTCATCAAACAGCTCAAACCAAAATACAATATCCTTTTGCGTGACGATAAGACCTATCCATATATCTATATCGATCTGGATGAGCCCTTCCCTAGACCCAAGATCACAAGGAAGGTGATCAAAGGCAGCAAAGTGCGCTACTTTGGCCCTCTTCCTAGCGCTGCCAAGGATATCTTGGACTCTATTTACGAGATCTTTCCTCTCGTACAAAAAGAGTCCTGCATCAAAGGGGGCAAAGCCTGTATCTTCTATCAGATGGGACAGTGCCTGGCTCCATGTGAAGGAAAAGTGGACCAAGAGGAGTATCATCAGATCTTACAGGAGGCTATCGCCCATATCCACGACAAAAAAGCACTGATCCAAAAGCTCACCGAGAAAATGGAGCAACTCTCCCGGCAGCTCCGTTTTGAGGAGGCGGCTCAGCTACGAGATAGGATCCTTCGTATCCAAAACATCCAGATCGATAGCGCCATAGATCTGGCCAAACTAGAAGATATCGATATCTTCGCCATCGCCACCAACCAAAACGAAGCGGCGATCGTACGGCTCTTTATGCGAGATGGCAAGGTCGTGGCCAGCAGCTCCAGCAAAAGCCGCTTCGATCCGCAAAAGGGCTTTGATATAGATGAGGCCTACAAACGTGCCCTTTTGGAGTTTTATACCACCCAGACTCCATTTACCTCCTCTAAGATCTTAGTAGCCCATGACTTTGAGGATCGAAAGAGCCTAGAGGAGTTTTTGAGCCAAAAATTTGGCAAGAGAATGAGGATCGATCTGCCAAAGCGGGGCGAAAAGCGAAAGCTCATCGACCTCGCCCTCCTCAACGCCAAAGAGCTCCTCTCTCAAAAGGAGCAAAATATTAGCATAGAAGAGGAGCTCAAAACTCTCCTGGGGCTCTCTACTACCCCATATCGTATAGAGATCTTCGACAACTCCCACATCCAAGGATCTAGCCCTGTTGGAGCCATGGTGGTCTACGATCAAGGAGCCTTCGACAAAAGCTCCTACCGCCACTACAACCTCTCTTCCAAAGATGAGTATGCCCAGATGAGGGAGACCCTCACCAAACGAGCCCAAAGCTTTTCAAAAAGCCCTCCTCCAGATCTGTGGCTTATTGATGGCGGCGAGACACTGCGCGCCCTAGCAGAAGAGATAGCCAAAAGCGTGGGCGTGGATCTGGATGTCATAGCCATCGCCAAGGAGAAGATCGATGCCAAAGCCCACAGAGCCAAAGGCAAAGCCAACGACATCCTCTATACAAAAGATGGCACTCTCAAACTCATGCCAAGCGATCGAAGGCTCCAATTTCTCCAAAGACTCAGGGACGAAGCCCATCGGTTCGCTTTAGCTTTTCATAAAAAGCAGCGTCAAAAGAGATCGAAGCAGATTGAGCTGCTCAAGATCCATGGGGTGGGAGAGGCCAAGATCAAAAAGCTCCTTAGCTACTTTGGCACCTTTGAGAACATCAAAAAAGCCCCTTTGGAGGAACTCCAACGACTCATCGACAAAGAGACGGCGCAAAAAATCCATACGCATTATAAAAATTTATAAAATTTTATGGTAAAGTTGGAATTAGAAACGATGAATGAGACAATACAACTCAGATATGTCCATGACATATCACAAAGGTGTATCGATGTTTTTGTACGACAGCGCCAAAAGGATGATCGCAGCCCCTCAAGCTCTCCTTAAAGAGATCGGTTTTGACTCTTTGGAGGAGTTTTTCAGCAAGTACGACGATATCGCCGAACTTTTCATCAATGAGCCCGGCTACGTCTACAACTACCACAATCTCTCCTGGATCGATCTGGTTCTTTACAACCGCCAAGGCGGACACAAAGTCTTGCTCAAAACGGCCCAAGAGCCCATAGAATCGGAAATCTCTGTCATACCGCTCCAAAAAAAAGGAGGAGATCTGTACTATCTGGTGGTCCTTCACGCCCTGGCTCCCCAAAATATCGATCTAGAATCGATCAAGATCCTCTCCGAGGCCCAAAGCGCTCAGCTTGCACCATCCCAGGAGCAAGTGCTGACACAGAGCCTCCAGGAGCCAACAGCAGATCTTAAGCAACAAAGCTCCTTGATCTCTCAAGAGGAGCCACTCTTGCACCAAGAGACCACACCACAAGAGCCAAAAGAGGAAGTGCTCTTTCATCAAGAGCCGTTACTGCAAGAGCCTCAAGAAGAGCTCCTTTCCAAAAATGAAAAGGATTTCTCCTTGGCTCATGAATCACCCAGTCCCTTTGACTCCTCGATCGTCCATGACTCCATTTCAACCCAAGAGAGCTCCACTCCTTTTGCCACTGCCCTTGAGGAATCGACCCAACCATCATCAAGCTCGCCTCATAGCCCAGATCTATTCTACAAAGAGCTGACTCCACCGCCCAAAGAGAGTGAAGAGAGGATCACACAACCGCGACCAGAGACTATCGACATAACAAAAATAGCCCAAGAGCTAGAGATCGATCCCGATTTCATCCATGAGCTTTTGGAGGAGTATTTCCAGCAGGTCGAAGAGCTTCGACCCTCCATCACCAAAGCTTTAGAGACCGACAAAATCGATGAGGCCAAAAAGATGATCCACAAACTCAAAGGGGCCTCTGCCAATCTTCGACTCCAAGGCTCCCACGAACTTCTCAAAACAGCCTACGAACAGAGCGATAAGGCTCAGATCCAAAAGATCATGGAAGAGTTCTTTGACTATTCAGCCACGCTCAAACAAAACCTTTTTGACAAAAGGGCTCCGGCTATCGAACCGCTCTATGAACTCCAAGCCCAGGAGCCAGTCCACGATCTAAAAAGGCCAGCACCATCCATACCCCAAACATCCACACCAACCCAAGCACAATCTGACGTACTCTTTCATACACAGACCCAACCCACCAAGGAGCCCACGTCACAAGAAGAATCCATACTAGAGCTTGGTACAATCTTAAACGATATCGATCGCCCAGACTCTGAAGTGTTGCAGATCGGCCAAAAAGAATCCAGCTCCCAAGAGCTCTCTAGCCCCGCCAAATCTTTCAACAAAATCCAAGAACCAAAGGCGGATCTCCAATCATATTTGCAAAAGCAATCGACGCTGCTTCAAATCCCCAAAAGCGAACTTTTTGAACTTTTAAAAGAGTATCTCTTCCATACCAAGCTCGATAAGCAGATCCACACCCAGCACCCCCAGCTATCCCAATATCAAAAGCTACGCTCTTTCGCTCACTCCCTAGGACTCGATAGCTTTTTAGAACAGGTCCAAGATCCACAGGAGTTCTATGAGACGATGGAGAGGGTCGCTGAGGATTTTGATCTTTTGATCTCACAATATCCCACCCCCTCTCAACAGCGACAGATCGCCAAGCAGCTCAATTTAGACACCAAAACCTATGAGGCTCTTTTGCGAGAGTTTATGGAAGAATTAGAAGATTTTATAAAAGAACCGCATAAGGAAAAAAGTGTTAAATTAATAGATATAGCAAAAAATTTAGGCCTTGATTACGTTGCTGCGATACTGGAGATGTACCAGCAAACGCAAGAGCCGCTCTATATTCAAGAGCTTACCAACGTAATCCAAAGCAATAAAGGATTGAGATGACTCGGATCTTAGTGTCTGTATTGGTCCTAGCTTCACTTCTTCTTGCCTCCAC
>PUXX01000055.1 GCA_009659895.1 Campylobacterota bacterium | reverse complement strand
AACGTCTTTGTCGGCAGTGACACCCAGCTCGTCGCTCCCGTGAGAATCGAAGACGAGGTCATCATCGCAGCGGGCACGACAGTGACCAAGGACGTACCAAAGGGTTCACTGGCTATTAGCCGCACACCTTTAAAGATCGTTAGGGATTTTTACTACAAATTTTTTGGAGAGAGACGTGCTTAAAGATAAAAAAATACTCCTTGGAGTCACCGGCTCCATCTCCATCTACAAATCCATAGAGCTCTTGCGCCGCTTCGTCAAAGCGGGGGCCGAGGTAAAAGTAGTCATGACCCCCTCATCTCAAAAGTTCATCACGCCTCTTACCTTCGAAGCTGCCGGAAGCCAGCGAGTGCTCTACGAAGAGAGCGAAGATTGGAGCGGACGCGACAACCATATCCACGTCACTGAAGACTACGACATCTTCGTCATCGCCCCGGCCACCGCCAATACTATCAACAAACTTAGCAACGGCATCGCCGACAATCTTTTGTTGCAAGTAGCCTTGGCTTTTGACAAACCAAAAATCTTGGCCCCGGCGATGAATACCAAGATGTATCACAACCGCTTCACCGAAGCCTCTTTCAAGCTTCTCAAACTCAACGGCTACCACATCGTCGAGCCTACCACCAAAGAGCTCGCCTGCGGCACAGAAGGAGTCGGAGCCTTGGCCGATGTAGAGGATATCTTTTTTGAGACGGCAAGAGAGCTTTTGAAAGATGAGTTTTGGGAGGATCGCTACGCTCTTGTTACCGGCGGGGGCACGATCGAGAGGATAGACGACGTGCGCTATATCTCCAACTTCTCTTCTGGCAAACAGGCTTGCGCCTTGGCGACGGCGCTCTATCTCAAAGGAGCCAACGTGGAGCTCATCACCACCAAAGAGTGCCAAGAGCTTCCAAAAGGAGTCGAGGTATTCAAGGTCGAATCGGCCCAAGAGATGAAAGAGCTTTTGGATGAGCGCATCAAAGTAGTAAAGCGAGGTGTCGTCAAAAAGCCGGACCTCATCAACGATCTCACCCAGCTCCAGCTCATCCAAAAAAAGCCCTACCTCTTCATGGCTGCAGCCGTAAGCGACTACCGTCCCAAATACCCCCAAAGCGGCAAACTCAAAAAGAGCCAAATAGGAGAGGAGTGGTGCTTGGAGCTGGTCAAAAATATCGACATCTTAGCCTCTATCGACAAAGAAGGGATCGTCGCTATCGGCTTCAAAGCGGAGATGGATGAGCAAAAGGCTTTGGAAAATGCCCGAAGAATGCTCGAAGAAAAGGGTCTGGATGCAGTACTACTCAATCTCGTCAAAGGGGTCACCAAGTTTGGCAGCGATAAAAACCAGATCCTCTACATCACCCAAGAGAAGATACTCAAAAGCCCACTCAAAGATAAACTCGAGCTCTCCTTCGATATCGCCCAGATGGTAAAGGAGCTCGATGAATAGCCCAAGGCATATCGCCATCATCATGGACGGCAACGGGCGATGGGCCCAGCAAAGAGGCTTCAAGCGCATCAAGGGGCACGAAAGAGGAGCGGAGGTGGTCAGAGAGATCACCACCTATTGCGCCAACCATCCCGAGATCGAAGTGCTCACCCTCTATGCCTTTAGCACCGAAAATTGGAAGCGCCCAAAAATGGAGGTGGAGTTTTTGATGAAGCTTCTTGACAACTGGCTCAAAAAGGAGCTCGCCACCTACCAAAAGGAAAACGTCCGTTTCGAAGTCATCGGCGATATAAGCAGATTTACCCCCGCGTTGCAAGAGCGCATCCGCCTCACGAAAGAAGCCACCAAAGACAACGATCGCCTCACCCAGGTCTTGGCCCTCAACTACGGCGGCAGAGATGAGATCATACGAGCTTGCAGGCGTGCTTGCGAAGCGAAAAAAGAGATCACGGAGGAGAACTTCGAAGAGTTTTTCGATGCTCAGATCGGCGACGTGGATATGCTTATCCGCACCGGAGGCGAAAAGCGAATCTCGAACTTCTTACTCTGGCGCATCGCCTACGCCGAACTCTTTTTTACCAATACATACTGGCCCGATTTCACGCCCCAAGAGCTGGAGACTCTCATCGAAGAGTTCAAAGGGCGCAACAGAAGATTTGGAGCCATTTGATGGAGAAGTGGATAATTATGGGAGTCGTTGGACTTTTGGGATTGGTAATAGGCTCTTTTCTTAATGTCCTTATTCTTCGCCTCCCCCAAGGCCAAAGTATTCTTTTTCCATCGAGCCACTGCCCAGGATGCAAGGAGCCTCTAAAGTGGTATCACAACATACCCCTGCTCTCTTGGCTCTTTTTAAAAGGCAAATGCTCCTATTGCAAAGAGCCGATATCGGCCCAATACCCTGTCATTGAAGCTCTTACGGCCCTTATCTTTGTGAGCGTCTTTTACAAAAACGGCATCAATCTCCACTCTTTGGCGGTGGCCTTGAGTTTTTCGCTCCTTTTAGCCCTAAGCCTCATCGATCTGCGCTACAAAGCGGTACCCGATAGCATCAACCTCCTCGCCGCACTCATTGCCCTCTACGCATCGCCCGATATAGCAGGCAATCTCAAAAACGCCCTTTTGGTGGCGGGAGCGATGAGTATGCTTCGATTTTTCGTCAGCTACTATGTGAGCAAAAAAGAGGAGCTTCGTCTCAAAAAGCAGATAGCCCAAGCGCCGTGGCTTCAAGACTACTATCCAAAATATGTAATGATCGAGGCTATGGGCGAGGGGGATATCATCGTCGGATTTACCATAGGGGCCATCTTAGGTTTAGAAGCTACATTTGTAGCTATCTTTTTAGCAGCTCTTCTGGCTCTGCCGGCCTCCATCATCAACAAAACTTTACATGGCGACAAAGAGCTTCCTTTCATACCCTTCTTGGCAGCGGGAGCGTTTTTGAGCTACTTTTTCGCCAGGGATATCTTGGAGTGGATCGGTGTTTCATAAATACCTCGGCAACGCCGTTTTCAACTCCTTTCTCTCCTTTTTCATTCCACTTTTTGGGATCGCTTCGCTCATATTTTTCATCAAATTGGTCTCGGTCACAGCCATCATACAGATAACGTTTCTTGAGCTTTTGAAGATGTATATCTTCATCTTACCACAGATTCTTTTTTTCATTCTTCCTATTACCTTCTTTGCAGCGGGAGTGTTGGCCCTACATAGACTCTCTTTTGAGTATGAGACGATCGCCCTTTTTTCTTTGGGAGTTTCACCTTATAGATTCGTGCGATCTTTGCTCACTCTGGCTGCGCTCTTTAGTCTCTTTGCTCTTCTTTTCTCCCTCATTCTCGTACCCCAGGCCAAACAGATCTACAAAGGCTTCATCCTTTACAAAAAGAGTGAAGCCAAGCTCAACATCCGCCCCAGCGAGTTCGGACACAAATTTGGCGACTGGTACCTCTATCTTGGAAGTAAAGAGGGGCAAAACTACACCAACGTAGCACTCTACAATAACAAACTCCAAAACCAAGAGAACTTCATCGTAGCCCAAAAGGGTCGTCTCCTCAACGACGCCGACGGGCTCAAGCTCCTCTTGCTCCACGGCAACGCCTACACCTACGAAAACGAAAAACTCAAAGAGGTACGATTTGAGAAGATGGAGATCTTCGACTCAGCCTCAAGACGAGCCTTTCATTATACCGATCCGGTGGAGTACTGGTTCAAATCCCTCAACAGTAAAAAAAGAGCTTTCGATCTGACCCTCTTTTTGCTCATCTCCTTCTTTCCCGTCGTTTCCATCTTTTTCATTCCCGCCATCGCCATTCACAATCCAAGATTTGCCCATCTCAACCCTTTCTTCCTCTCCCTCTTTTTGCTGGCTCTATATTTTGGGATCTCATTCGCTCTAGCCAAAGCCTACCCCTTTTGGGCTTTGATCTTTTTACCTCTGTGGTTTGTGATGGGATGGATCTACTTCGATCGTAAAATCGCGAGGAGGTTTTGATGCGTCTTAAGGGGGTCATCGCGTATGATGGGAGCAGGTTTGAAGGGTTTCAGTCTCAAAAGCATACCTCAAACACCGTCGTCGGCACGTTGCACGCAGCCCTCAAACGCATGGGTATAGAGACCAAAGTGGTAGGAAGCGGTCGCACCGATCGGGGGGTGCATGCCACGATGCAGGTGATCCATTTCGATCTGCCCCCATTTTGGAGCGATATAGAAAAACTTCGAAACTATCTACAAACATACTGCGAACCATATATTCAAATAAAGAGGCTCTACGGCGTCGATTCCTCCTTTCACGCCAGATATAGCGCCAAAAGGAGGGCCTACCGCTACATCATCACCCACAAAAAGCCCTCACCCTTCGAGGCCGCCTATCTCACCTACAATCCTCCTTTGGATAGAGAGCTTCTTACAAAAGGGCTCTCGCTCTTTGTAGGCCGGCACGATTTTTCCTACTTCATGAAAAGTGGGAGCGATACCAAAAGCGCCCTTCGCACCATCTACCGAGCCAAACTCTACGAATATGAAGGAAAAAGCGTCATCTACATAGAGGCGGACGGCTTTTTGCGAGCGCAGGTGCGCATGATGGTGGACTTCTTGCTCAAAATCGCCCGAGGCGAGCTAAGCCTCACTCAGCTTCAAGAGCAGCTCACCCTCAAAAAGCGCCACTCCACTACCCTAGCACCCCCAAACGGGCTCTATCTATCGAAAGTGATCTACTCGACAAAGGCCGCGCTCATATAGCCGACCACGGCGCTCTCGTCGCCACTGGCGTCGGCGCTGGTGCGGTAGTCTAGGATTCGCGGTTTCAATCCCAAAGCCCTTGCCGCAAGGATAATGGCGGCAACACCTATCTTACCGCAGGCCTCGCATCCTCTTTCTAGCTCCTCCACGTCCAGGTCGTGGACCGCTTTGAGGCAGTGCATATCCTTTTGCTCAGCGACTTTCAAAGGATAGTAGTGGCTAAGATCGGTACTAATGACGATGGCGTTGGCGGGATCTTGGAGGATCACTTCACACATCTTCGCCAGCGCCACCGGATCCATGTCGCCGTAGACCAGCTCGATCACTTTGGTATGAGGAAGATAGTGCTTGATAAAGGGCATCTGGGTCTCGGTGGAGTGCTCGGCGTGGGCTTCGGGCACGAAAGAGATATCAAAGAGCGTCGATAGCCGCTCAAGATACTCCCTATCGATCGCCAAATCCCCGCACGGCGTCTCGTACGCATCGAAGAAACTGCCGCTAACGCCTCTGAGATAGACTCTGTGGCTGGGACCAATGACAATCACTCTTTTGGGATTGCTGTTGGCCAGGACTCTATGGGCGATATTTGCGGTAAAACCGCTATAGACATATCCGGCATGGGGAGAGATGATAGCTCTTGGTCTTATGGAAAGGACGTCGCTATCGGCCAAAGCGCTATCGAGGATAGAGTTGAACTGGGCTATCATCGTCTCGATCTGGCCGCATTCTGCCGGATAGAAGGCTCCGGCTACACTCATTGATCTTTTCATTTTAACTTCCTTTGGTATAATTTCATACCCTTTTGTAGAGGATATGGATGCTCAAAACCGATTTTAAAAACTTTTTATTAATTACCATTATAATACAACTCTACCGCCTCTTTGTGCTACTAAACGCACAGATCGATCTCTACGTGGACGAAGCCTACTACTGGGGCTGGAGCAAGGAACTTGCCTTTGGCTACTACTCCAAACCCCCTGTCATAGCGTGGACCATCGCCCTTTTTACCTCGCTTTGCGGCGACGGCGAGCTTTGTATCAAGCTGCCTTCTTTAGTAATCTACCCCATCACCGCCACTTTCATCTATCTCATAGCCAAAGAGCTTTTCGACGAAAAAGTCGCCTTTTGGAGCGGCGTGGCCTTCATCACCCTTCCCGCCGTCTCCATGAGCTCTCTCATCATCTCCACCGACGTGGTACTGCTGCTGTTTTGGAGTATGAGCCTCTACTTCTTCGTCAAAGCCATCAAGAGCGATCGGGGGCTCTACTGGGCATTGGCGGCGGTGAGCGCGGGATTTGGGCTGCTGAGCAAATATACGATGATCATCTTTATTTTTAGCGTCTTTTTGTTTTTGTTCACGGAGCATCGATACAAAAAACATCTCAAAAACCCCAAGCTCTATCTCACGATGATAGCGGCGGCACTCATCTACTTTCCAAACCTTTTGTGGAACGCCTCCCACCAGTATATCTCCTTTATGCATACCAAAAATCTCAGCGGCATCGAAAAGGCCTCCCACTTCCACTTGGACAAGCTCCTGGAGTTTTTGGGGTCGCAGTTTTTAGTCTTTGGGCCGATATTCTTCGCCACCTACCTCTACTTCCTCTTTCGTCCCAAAACCGCCACGCCCTACAAACTGCTCCTAAGCTTCTCGCTCCCCTTCTTGGCCATTATCTCATTGCAGGCGTTCTACTCCAAAGCACTGGCCAACTGGGCGGCGCCTACCTACGTAGCGGCCACGATCTTGGTCGCGGCCTACCTGCTCGAAAAGAGCCGCCGACTCCTTGTCGCCGGAATCTTGCTCAATCTGCTCCTTGGCATGGCCTTCTACCACTACCACGCCATCGCCTCAACTCTTGGGATCGAGCTCACCTCCAAAAACGACCCCTACAAAAGAGTCAGAGGCTACAAGGATCTGGCACGAAAGCTCCAGCCCATCGTCGATCAATACGACTACGCAAAGCTCCTCTTCGACGATCGTACCACGATGGCGGAGATGATCTACTACCTCCATCCTCACCCTTTCGACGCGGTGATGTTCAATCCCCGCCACGTCTTGGCGAGCCAATACCACCTCACCACCGATCTCAACGACCATTTGGGGGAGAATTTTCTCTTTATCACCACAAAAGACGACAGCCTCGCCAAGGAGTATTTCGACTCGTCCAAGCTTATTGACACCATCGAGATCCCCCTCTACAAAGACTACAAAAGAGTCTATAGAGTCTATCTTTTGCATAGGTTCAAAGGATATTGATGCGCTATCTTTTGCTTGTGCTGCCCTGCGTTCTCTTCTATCTCTTTCCTCAGATCGATCTGTATGTCAGCGCTCTCTTTTTCGACGGCGATTTCTATCTTAAAAATACCCTCTTTGCCAAAGCCGTCTACAGACTGACCATCGTATCAGTCGCCCTTTTCGTCATAGGCGTCGCCGCCCTCTTGCTCTACGAAAATATCACCAAAAAGGAGATCGTGCGGCGAAGAGTGCTTGTCTATCTGCTTTTGGCCCTTCTTTTGGGTCCCGGGCTTTTGGTCAACGTAGTCTTCAAGGATCACTGGGGTAGAGCCAGACCCTCTCAGATAGCGGCGTTTGGAGGGAGCAAAAAGTTCACCCCCGCCTTCGTCATCGCCGATCAGTGCGAAAAGAACTGCTCCTTTACCAGCGGACACGCGGCGGCCGCTTTTTACTTCTTGGCCCTCGTGCCGCTCTTTGAGGGGCGCAAAAGGAGGATCGCCCTCATCGCAGCACTCTCATGGGGGAGTCTGGTCGGATTTGTTAGAATTATACAAGGCGGCCACTTTCTTAGCGACGTGGTCTGTAGCGCCGTTTTTGTCTATATCGTCTCCGACATCCTATACAAACTCATCGTAGCAAAGGAACGCCAATGAAAATATCCGTTGTCATCCCCGTCATGAACGAAGAAGAAAATATCGAACCGCTCTTCAAAGCTTTGCATGAAGCCTTGGAAGGGTTGGAGTATGAACTCATCTTCGTCGATGACGGCAGCACCGACAACACGGTGCAAAAGATCAAAGAGCTGGCCGATGATCGCACAAAACTCATCGTCTTCAATAGAAACTTCGGTCAGAGTTTGGCTATGGCGGCGGGTATCGACGCGGCCACGGGTGACGTGATCGCCACCATCGACGGGGATCTTCAAAACGATCCCAAAGATATCCCCATAATGCTTCAAAAGATGCAAAAAGAGGGATGGGACGTGGTGGCCGGCGTGCGCGCCAAGCGTCAAGACGGGTTGGTCCTGCGCAAAATCCCCAGCAAGATAGCCAACTGGATCATACGCAAAAGCACCGGCGTCTATCTTAGAGACTACGGCTGCACCCTCAAACTCTTCAAAAAAGAGGTGGCCAAAAACTTAGGCCTGTACGGAGAGCTTCACCGCTTCATTCCCGTCCTCGCCAAGCTCTACGGAGCCAAGATGACGGAGATGGATGTGCGCCACCATCCCCGTCTCCACGGCCAGAGCAAATACGGCATAGGACGGACTTTCAAAGTCATCAGCGATCTTCTTTTGATGCTCTTTTTCCAAAAATACGGCACCAAACCGATGCATCTGTTCGGAACCTTGGGCTTTGGGATGTTCGCGGTGGGGATGCTTATCAACTTCTACCTCTTCATCCTCAAGCTCTTAGGCGAGAGTATCGGGACGAGGCCTCTGCTCATTTTGGGCGTGATGCTCACCCTTGGCGGTATCCAGCTCATCACCACCGGCTTTTTGGCCGAGATCATGATGCGCACCTACTACGAATCCCAAAACAAAAAGCCCTACGTCATCAAAGAGATCTATGAAAAAAAAGCTTCTAACGGCTCTTAAGATCGCCCTCTCCATAGGACTGGTCATCTTCGTCCTCTCACAGATCGAGACAAAACGGCTCTTGGAGCTGCTTAAAAGCAGCGATCCTCTCTGGCTCTTTGGAGCCTTCTTGCTCTTCAACGCCTCCAAAATCGTCAGCTCCCTTCGGCTCAACATCTACTTCAAACATCTTAGGATTCCTCTTGGAGAGCTCGAAGCCTTGAGACTCTACTATGTAGGAATGTTCTACAATCTCTTCCTACCCGGCGGGATCGGTGGGGACGGCTACAAAGTCTATCTCTTGCAAAAGCGGCACAACGCGGGATACAAAGGGCTCATCGCGGCGACGCTCCTCGATCGCATCAGCGGCCTTGCGGCGCTGCTTTTTTTAGCCGGAGTGCTCTTTTTGTATAGCCGCTACGCCGAGCTTTTCCCATGGCTCAAACTCTTAGACATCGCGGCTCTCATCGCCCTCTTTCCCCTTTACTTCTATCTGCACAAGAAGCTCTTTCGCTCTTTGAGCGAGGATCTATCGAAAACGACCTTCTTGGCCTTCGTCGTGCAGCTCTTGCAACTGCTGAGCGCCTACGCCATCTTCAAGGCGTTGGGACTAAACGATCACATGATAGAGTATCTTACGCTCTTTTTGGTCTCCAGCGTCGTCGCGGTGCTGCCGCTCACTATCGGCGGCGTGGGGGCTCGGGAGTTCACTTTTCTTTACGGGCTCAAGATTTTGGGGCTCGATCCATCCGCAGGGGTGGCCTTTAGCTTCCTCTTTTTCCTCATCACCCTCCTCTCCAGCGCTATCGGGCTTTTCTTCCTCCATCGCCCGCTCACTGAAGATAGCCGTAGCGATCGGCCAGATAGAGCCCCCCGGCCACGAGAGCCAAGATAAAAACGACCGCCAGCGCGATTTTGAGCCAGCTATAGGGCCGATCTCCCACCACCTCGCCGTCCATGCCGTCGATGTAGAAGTCGTACTCCTTGCCGTCCCAAAGCACCGAGGCGTGGTAGACGGGCACAAGTGTATGCTCCATCTCCACGTCGTAAAAACGAGGATCATAGGAGAGGATTCGCTGGGTATCCCCTCCGATATCGCGCCTAATAGCCGATCGAATGGCAGGATGCAAAGAAGCTTGAGCGAGCTGGAACGCCTCGTAGGAGCTAAGATCGTACTCTTTCGTTTCGTGGCCGCTTAGATATCGATCGTCGATGGTCTTGGCGCTTTGAAAATCGAAGTGAAAATCGGCGATGGCGGGATCGCTATCTTTTTTGGCGTTGACGTCGATGTAGCGAAAGTCAAGATTCACGCTGCCGTGCACCGGATACCACCGCACGCGGCGCTCGTTGGTACGCACCGCTTTGCCGTTGACGTATCTGGTCACCGCCACGTAGTAGTAGATCCCCCTTTGTCCGCTGTAGGTGACGTGGACTTTGGTGTTGAAGAGCCATTTTGGCAGATATCGTCCGCGAAGAGCTTTGTAGTCGCTGTAGCTCTCTTTAAAGGCGCTTGGAGCAAACCACAGCGATCCGATATGCTTTTTTAAAAGTTTGGCAGCTTCTACAGGCTCTATGACAAAAGGGATCACGCAACGGGGTTTGAGGGGATTGATAAACTCTCCAACAAGCGCTGTATCACAGTAGGGACAGAGCTGGCTGACCGAATCACTCTCAAAGGAGGCCCCGCAGCTTGGGCATCGATACTTTTTGCTTGTAGGATTTGGCTCCAGACTCTCAAAAGGGGCGAACCGATAGAGATAGGGCTCGGTCTCGAAGGGCTCTTGATGGCCGCAGTAGTGACACTCGAGCCTATGGGGCAGATATCTTAGATCCGCCCCGCAGCTTGGACACTCGATCTTTTTGGCTTCGATCTCAACCATCTATTGGCGGCGGGACTTTTCTAAAAAGATCGCCGAGCACCTCCTCGGCCTCTTGCCATTTGGGCATCCCCTCTTTCCAAACCTTCTGATCGCGCTTCAAAGAGCCCTGCGCAATCATCTCCTCGATCTCCTTTTTATCGTAGGGGCCTTGGGGTTTGCCGTCCACCGCGATATAGTAGACATCCTCTTCCAAAGGGGGCGGCGTCTTTTTAAACATCTGCTCCGCCATCGCCATACCTGCCCCAAGACCTACCAGATCCGAGGCACTCCCTCCCTTTTCCAAGCCTTGAGCCCCTTTGTATTTGAGGTAGTCGTCTAAATCGTCGATGACTCTTTGAGCGCTTCGCTCATCCAGCGCTTTCTCCACCTCTTTTGGCACGGAGAGATTTTCGATGAGGAGCTTTTCGAGCTTGAGGCCGTACTCGTCGAAATAGGGCTGCAGCAGCTCCTTGATCCGATCGCCCAGCTCTTTATAGTGACGAGCCAGCTCAAACAAAGAGATGCCGCTCTTGGCGATCACCTCGGGGAAGTGGGAGAGGATGAGATTGGAGAGCTGCTCTTTGAGCTCGTCCGTGGTAAAAAGCCCGTCCGTTCCCGCCACCTCCTTGATGAGTTTGGCAGGATCCTCCACTCGTATCTCATAGCTTCCAAAAGCTCTGATCCGCACCGGGCCAAGAGCCGGATCGTTGATGATAATGGGGTTTTTGGTTCCCCACCGAAGATCCCCGAATCGCCTTGTGCTCACAAAATAGACCTCCGCTTTGAAAGGGGACTCAAACCCATGATCCCAGTGCTGGAGGTTGGTGAGGACGGGGAGGTTCTTGGTATCAAGGATATATGTGCCCGGGCCCAAGACGTCTGCGATCTCGCCTTCGCTGACAAAGACCGCCGCTTGGGAGGGGCGGACGATGAGCTTGGCGCCCTGTTTTATCTCGTTTTGGTATCTGGGATAGCGATAGACGATGGTATCTCTGCTATCATCCAGCCACTCGATAACGTCAATGAATTGGGATCGAATCCAATCAAAAAGCCCCATTTTAGCCCTTTTGCTCTATGAGCTCTTTTTTGGCTTTGATCTGGGTAAGAGTGCTTTTGAGCTCGTTTTCGAGTTTGACGAGCTCTTGCTCGGCGAGCTCTCTGGCTTTCTTGCCCTCTTCGGCGATCTGCAAAGATTCGTTGAGCGTTTCGATGAGGGTTTGATTTGCTTTCTTGACGCTTTCGATATCGAAGACACCCCGCTCTACCTGTGTTCTGATCTCTTTGTTGGCCTCTTTGAGAGCTTCCGCATTCTTCTCCAAGAGCTCGTTCGTCAAATCCCCGGCGGCTTTGAGAGATTTGGCCGCGTCTTTGCTTCGCAGCACCGTCACCACTTGGGCGAGCTGATTGCGCCAAAGGGGAATGGTGTTGACGAGGGTGGAAGTGATTTTGTTGATGAGGGCCTTGTCGTTTTCTTGGATGAGGCGAATGCTAGGGAGTGCCTGCATCGCCACTTGGCGCGAGAGCTTGAGATCGTGGACACGGCGCTCCAGATCGTCTCGAAAATCTCTCACTTCTTTAAGCATCTGCACGTCCATCATATCTCCGCTTTTAGCCTTCTCCTCATACTGGGGGATGATCTTCTCATCCAGCTCTTTGAGCTTCTCCTCACCCGCTTCGATATAGAGCTCTAGCTGGCGGAAGTAGTCGAGGTTGGCCTCGTAGAGCTTCTCCAAGGCGATCACATCGGAGGTGAGCTTGGCCTTGTGTTTCTCCAGATCGTTGGCGATGGCGTCTATTTGATCCTTGACCTCTTCATATCGCTGCAAGGCTTCCGCCACCGGAGAGGCAAATCCAAAAAGCTTCTTCCACCACGGAAGCTCTTCGGGTCTGAGCTCATCGATGTCAAAGCCCCGAATCGCCAAGACCATCTTATTGAGCGTCTCTCCCGCCTCACCAATATCTTTGTTCTTGACCCCTTCGATCATCTGGGTAGAGATCTGATCGAGCTTCTCCTGGGCTTCTACACCAAAGAAGATGATGGAGTTTCTA
>PUXX01000041.1 GCA_009659895.1 Campylobacterota bacterium | reverse complement strand
TTAAGCGTCACTTTACCACTATCGTCGATACTGGCAATCTGTACTTTCGCTATGATTTTTGATTTATCCACCCCACCGAGCGAGAGCTTGATAAACCCGATATCCCCGACTTCAACTCCTTGATAGTTCTTGCCTCCAAATACTCTTTCCCACACGGAAACGCCTTTTTTCAAATCCTCTTTCCAATCATCCCAACCATCCTTTGGGTTTCCTATAAATAAAAAATGTCCCATGATAATTCTTCTTCCTTTGTTTTTGTTAATTTTTTTTATAAATTATATATTTAAAAATCTATACAAAGCTTCCTTTAGTCGCACTTTTTCCTCAAAGGGCCTCATCGCCTCCACTATCTCTTCATCACCTTTGCCCGACCAGATAGTACTCAAAATCTTCCTGGACTCATCATGGTCGAGAAGCGCGCATGTCGCTCTTCTGTTTAGCCAAAGATCATAGGTATAGCCCAGGCGAAAGAGATCGTAACCGAATTTGTATTGTGGAGGCTGCTTGCGCACGAAAGAGACCACATAGAAAAAAAGCTCGTCAAAATCATAGAACTCGTCGAAATAGTTGTTCGCTTCATTCCTAAGATCCCGGAAAAACTGCAGAGTATAAAGATTGGCGAACGACTCTTCCAAAGTCTCGCATACCGTATGAAATCTCAACGATCTGGCATTTTTTAGATCGTCACGATCGAAAAGCATATGGGCTATCTCATGTATCAGCACTTTTGCCACCAGATACTCGAACTCTTTTTGGGTAGAGACGAGCATCTCTATCTTTTCGAGACAGAGATGGATCGAAGCATACTCTTTTTGGGTCCAGCGATCGAACCCTCTTGTATAAAATCCCAGCCACTCCGTGATGGGATTGTCCATATGCTCGATACCTTCGTATTTGTGCTTTCTGAGATATCTGTCGATCGCCGCTTCGTCGACGAAATAGACTTGCACTCTATCAGTACTACTGATATGCTCTACCAACTCCTGCATCTTGGTTTCCTGCGCCGGGGAGAGCTCTATGAATGAGTTGAGATTTTTGAATTGTAGTAGCATGTCGACTCCTTTGGTAAAATCATACTATCCCAAAGAGTCAGATTGTGTCTAGTTTGAGAAATGTGCCGCAAAAGCGGCGGGGATTAGACCTTGGCTTTGCGGTAGTCGCCACCTCGAAGGTCTTTTGGACGGTTGACGAGGAGTTTGGAGTATTCGTCGAGATAGCGAAAGTAGCTCTGGGTGAGATTTGGATCCACATCCTTGGCGAAGGTTTCGAGCACCTCCTTCCAGGTGCCCAGCCACTCGATGCGGTGTTTTGGCGTGATGCTAAAGGGCTCGTGCATCTTGATCTGATCGATATGGCCCATCTCCTGGCTATAGCGTTTGGGACCACCTGCGATCTCGGCGAAGTACTTGCCGTTGTGCTCCTTGATGCGCTCGATCTCCTCATCTTCTTGGGGGAAGAAAAAGGCGATATCGCTCTCTACGATGCGATCGTAAAATTCACTAATAAGCTTCCTAAAGCCCTCTTCACCGCCGACCGCTTCGTAAAATCTGGGATCTGGCAAAGGGATATCGGCTTCGTTTGGGATATTGTTTGGGTCGTATTGTGTGATTTTTAGTTCCATCTTCTTACCTGCATTCTATTTCTATGCGCCATCCATCGGCGCTTTTCTCTTTGGATAGGATCTTGTATCCTACGGCTCCGCATCGATACCTGGCCTTTTCCTGGCATAGATCGAAGTTCTTGCCACACTCTATGGTGTACTTACCACCGCTTTTTTTAAATATTTTAGGATTGACTCTGCCAAAGTCCATGCACCCGCTAAAGAGCACTACTCCAGCCAGCAAGATCCATCTCATCGCTTATGCTCGCTAAATGCCATCTTCTCAGCTCTTTGCAAAAGCTCCTTGGCTCCAGCCTCGATCATAGACTCCGCCAGCTCTTTGCCAAGCTCTTGGTAGTTTTCCACACTGCCAAAGATCTTCTCCTTGAGCAGTTCGCTCCCATCAGGCAGCCCTATGACCGCTTTGGCGACGATATCGCCGTTGTCGAGGACCTGGGCTCTGACGCCTATGGGCACCTGGCAGCCTCCTTGCAAGCGATCGACGAACTCTCTTTCGATATGGGTTTCTATATGGCTCTTCTCATCGTCGAGCTCTTTGACGATATCCAAGACATCGGGCACACACTCTATCCCCAGTGCCGCCTGCCCCATCGCCGGTATCATCAGGCTCTCATCGATGGGCTCGATATGCTCCACCGCATCCAAAAAGCCAAGGCGCTTGAGCCCGGCGTAAGCTAGGATAATAGCATCAAACTCTCCCTCTTTGAGCTTGCGTATCCGTGTGTCGACATTGCCTCTTAGATCTTTGATACTCAGATCTGGACGATAGTGGAGCAGCTGCATCCTGCGTCTAAGGGACGTAGTCCCTACCACGGCGTTTGGCGGAAGATCCTCGATGCTAGGATAGTTTTGGCTCAAGAAGGCGTCATTGACCACCTCTCTTTTGGTCACGGCACCTAACAGGAGGCCTTCGGGAAGCTCGGTCGGCACATCTTTGAGGCTATGGACCGCCAGATGGGCTTCGCCTCGAAGCATTGCATCTTCGAGCTCTTTGGTAAAGAGCCCCTTACCGCCGATGAGAGCCAGGGGAGTATCCAAGATCTTATCCCCTTTGGTCTTGAAGATTTTGAGCTCCACCTCATGGCCCAGCTTTTCAAGCTCCTCTTTGATATGATTGGACTGCCAAAGGGCCAGTTTGCTTCCTCTAGTAGCGATCACCAGCCTCATTTGGTCTCGCTTTTTGTCAGGTTCTGCTCTTTGGGTAGATATTTTTCATACGCGTTGCGTCTGCGATCAAACTTCCCATCAAAGAAGACCGCCGGCGTACCTCGAATCATGAGTTTCTTGGCCTTTTTGCGATCTTGCTCTAGCTCCTCGACTACCCACGGCTCGTTGATCTGTGCGGTGGTGAGCCTGATGCCAAGCTTCTTATGAAGCTCTTGGAGGACCTTTTTCTCATCCTTCTCTTCATAGTCAAAATCGGTCTTGTAGATCTTCTCTATCGCCTCTTTGTTCCCTTTGGCCTTGAGATAGATGATCGCTTTGGCTAGAGGAATGGAGGCTGGATGGAGTGACTCTATAGGCAGATGGTAGTAGTACAGCGCAAAGAGATCGGGATGTTTTTTGGCCACATCAAAGAGTCTTGGCACCACCTCCCGACAAAAAGGACAGAGCGGATCGCTAAAGACGACGATCTTGTGCTTAGCCCGCTCACTACCATAGAGGTGATGGGCCTTGTCGTAGTAGCTCTCATCCAGACTGAGTACGATCCTGTCCTTGAGGCTTCTATTGGTCTTGATATCCATCAGATCTGGAGCTACGAATCTATCGTGCGTGAAGAGAATGTCCGTTTGGGTGATATTTTGCTCTTGAGAGCCGCGGCGAATACCGATAGTAAAATCGACCACATAGGCTTCCCATCCCTTGGGGCGCTCAAGCTCCTGTTTCTCTTTGATCTTGACCTCATAGACTTTGATAGTGGGATTGGATTCAAGCCCTCGCTTGATGAACTTGATCACATCCTTTTCGCTCGCTGCGCTCAAAGCAAGAGCCAAAGCGGCGCTAACGCTCAATAATCTCAACGTCAATGACATCCTCATCCTCCATTGTTGGTCTGTTTTTGAGTCTGAAAATCTTTTTGGCTATAAATTTGCTCAAGACCCCAAATTGTAACAAAATTCCTAAAATATCGGTAAAAAAGCCAGGTATAATAAGCAAGATGGCTCCAATGACCACGTAGAGGTTCATCCGCTCAAACTCCTCCACGCTTATGTGGCCATTCATCAAGGCCTGCATGGTCGCCGCCATCTGGATATGCATATTTTGCAACAGCCACATCCCATAAACAGCCGTACCCACAATCTCCACAAAGGTCCAAAAAGGGCCTATGGCACTGGCGATCTTGACACTGACATAGATCTCGACAAAGAGATAGATCAAAAAGTAGATCATACCCACCCTTTTTGGGCCTATAGTAACAAATTTTATTTAACGAGCTCCAAAATCCTCTCAAAGGCCTCCTCTTTGGCAATCTCCTCTTTTTGGAGGCTCTTTCTATCGACGATCTGGACCTGGCCCTGCTCAAGACCCTTGCCCACGATCACGCCGTAGGGATAGCCAATGAGCTCAAAGTCCTTGATCTTGGGCCCAAATCTATCAGCCCTATCATCTAGCACCACCTCTACACCAGCTTCTAGCAGTTTGTGATAGAGCTCCTCGCCAAAGCTTCTTTGGGCCTCGTCTTTGATATTGGAGATAATGATGGCTACATGATATGGAGCGATCTGTTTTGGCCAGATACAGCCTCTATCATCATGATTTTGCTCAATAGCAGCAGCCATGATACGACTCACGCCTATGCCATAGGTCCCCATCACGAAAGGTTTGGCCTTGCCATCTTTGTCCAAAAAAGTAGCGTTCATCGCCGCGCTGTATCTGGTACCCAGCTGAAAGATATGGCCCACTTCGATCCCCTTGGTGAGCCTGATCGAAGCTCCACATTGTGGGCAAAGATCATGCTCTCTGATCGTAGCGATATCGGCAAAGAGGGCTTCATCGAAGTGGCTAAGATCTGCGCCTATGAGGTGATAGTCCTCCTTGTTGCCACCACAGATCACCCCCTTGGCGCCTTTGAGAGCCTCATCCAATACGATCTGACACTCCTGCTCATACGGAGCGATAAATCCGGGTACGATGCCTGCTTCTTTGAGTTCATCTTCCTGGGCATCTAGCAGCTCATCGGCTCCGATGGCATTGGCAGCCTTGATGTCTTGGAGCTCATCGTCACCTCTTAAGAAAAAGATGACGATCCGCTCCTCATCGCCAAATTTCGCCTTCTTCGCGACCGCCTTGACGAAGTAGTATGGATGGACCCTAAAAAAGTCGCTCAACTCTTCGATGGATGTAAGTCCAGGAGTGTAAAATGGCTCAAAAGCGCTAAATTCCGGCGCCTCTGCGGGAGGTTTGGGGAGCTTTCGCTTCGCTGCTTCTACATTGGCCGCATAGTCACAGGAGCTACATACAGCTATGGTATCCTCTCCGCTCCTGGCAAGGACCATGAACTCCTTGCTAGCACTTCCACCTATTGCCCCCACGTCGGCTTCTACCGCGCGAAACTCCAGTCCCAAGCGGTTGAAGATCTTCTTATAAGTCTCCTCCATCAAGGCATACTCTCTTCTCATATCCTCCTCATCGGCATGGAAGGAGTAGCCATCTTTCATCACAAACTCCCTGCCTCTTAGGAGCCCAAATCTAGGTCTAGCCTCATCACGAAACTTGAGATTGATCTGGTAGAGATTGAGAGGGAGCTGCTTGTAGCTGCTCACACGTCCTCGCACCAGATCGACCATCATCTCCTCATGCGTCGGCCCCAATACAAAGCAGTTCTCTTTCCGATCCTTGAAACGCAAAAGCTCCTTGCCATATTTGGCCAGCCTCCCACTCTCCTCCCAAAGCTCACAGGGCGTGACGAATCCTAGCTGCACCTCCTGGCATCCCGCTTTGTCGAGCTCCTCCTTGACGATGGATCGGATCTTGTCCAAGACCCGCTTACCAAGAGGCAAGAAATTATAAATACCGCTGGCTACCTGGGATATGAACCCACCACGCACCAGATAGATATGGCTGGGCAGTACAGCGTCTTTGGGCGCCTCCTTGGCGGTAGGTACGAACGCACGGCTCAGTCTCAAGATTCACTCCTTAAGTTCATATAATATTCACATTTGTAGCGATTAAGCCCCACATCATCCTCGATATCAAAAAAGTATTTGATCGATTCTACGATGGTATCGGCACTTGGTTCATCGGCGATACTCTTGAGCCTCTTTGTGGGTGTGTGCAAAAATCTATTGAAGGCGTTGTGCAAGAGCTTTTCGATACTCTTTTGGCTCTTTGGATCGATATAGCCCTTTTTGAGAGCCTTTTGGAGCTCCTCCAGTGCTGCCTCTTTGGCACGTTCTCTGATCTCCTTGATGATCGGATCGATCTCTAAGGTCTGAAGCCATCTAAAAAACTCCTGCACATACCGCCCTACGATCTTGTAGGCGATTCTGGCCTGCTCCTCACGCAAAGCCATATTCTTCTCCACGATCTCCTTAAGATCATCCACGGCATAGAGACTCAGCCCAGGCACCGTCATCTCTTCGATATCCCTTGGGATTGCCATATCGAACCAAACTCTTGGTCGATCGATCGGGCGCACCATCGATCTGGTGATGATCGCATGGGGCGCTGCGGTAGCGCTAAAGAGGAGGGTATGGGTGTTGATAAGAGCTTCTAGATCCTCCATCACATAGACCTCCACCTCTCCTTCGATCTGCCTGGCTACCTCTTGGGTCTTGAGACGATCCCTCCCTACCAAAGCCACACGTGCCCCATGGGTTATGAGATGTTTTGCGGCAAGTGTGCCCATCTCCCCGGCTCCCACCACGACCGCTTCAACGCCCTGGAGATCTCCAAGCTTTTGCTTGGCCATATTGACGGCTGCGCTTGCGACGGAGACGGGATTTTGGGAGATGGCTGTGGAGCTGCGCACCTCCTTGGAGCATTTAAAGGCAAAATGCATCACTCTGCCTAGCTTTTGAGCGCACCACCCCTTCTCAAAGGCCTCCTTGTAAGCATCCTTGAGCTGTCCTGAGATCTGGGTCTCCCCCACCACCAGACTATCCAGACCGCTAGCGACACTAAAGATATGATGTATAGCCCCGTTGTCCTCATAGATATCGGCTCTTCCTTCTAGCTCATCCAAAGAGATTCCCGAAGATTCGCTGAGAATCTCCAGTACCCTCTGGCTTGCGTGAAAGGGCTCTTTGGCACTGAGGATTATCTCCACACGGTTGCAGGTCGAGAGGATGATGGTCTCGTTGATCGCCTCGCTTCCAAGCAGATGGCAGGCTACACCCTCTCTTTTGAGTTCATCGGAGAGAGCTAGCCGCTCTCTGGTAGCTAGATCTGTGTTCTTGTGAGAAAAGCTCACGACCACATAGTGCATCAATAGGTCCTATCGATCAGTGAAGTCATGATGGCACGAAGCTTGCTATCTTGGCTTTGGAGCTGCGCTAGTGCCTCCTCACCCAAAGCCCTGGCATGCTCCCTGGCTCTTTGGAGCGCTCCGCTCTTTTCGAAACGATCCATAAGCCATGCCCTCTCCTGGGAAGTGAGCTCCTTTTTGAAAAGTCCCATGAGTCTCTTTCTATCCTCTAGACCCAAAGCCTCATAGAGATAGATAAAAGGCAAAGTGGTCTTGCCCTCCTTGAGATCGTTCATAGCCGGCTTGCCCAGTGTGGCCTCATCCTGGGTGATATCCAAAATATCATCGACAATCTGAAAAGCCAGCCCTAAATTCTTGCCATACAGCGCATATCTTTTTGGATCCAGGCCGGCTAGGTGGGCGGCAGCGTGAGCGCTTGCCTCTATCAAGGCAGCGGTCTTTTTATCGATCATCTCCATATAGGCATCGACATCGGTATTGAAGCTCTTTGAGAGCTCCACGTCCAAAAGCTCGCCTAGACTGAGCTTCGTCACTGCATCGGAGATGATCTGAGGAATAGGTCCAGGCATGGAAGAGAGCTCGAAGAAGGCCTTTGAGTAGAGGATATCACCCAGCATGATGGCGGTCTTGTCCCCATAGATAGCGTTGATGGAGGCGACCCCCCGCCTCTTGTCGGCCTCGTCGATCACATCGTCATGCAAGAGACTAGCAGCATGGATCATCTCCACCACTGCAGCCAAAAAAGCCCCCTCTTGTGTGGGAGCGATCTGCAAGATCAGCTTGCTTCTGAGCATCTTGCCCTGCGGGATCTTGCCAAAGAGCTCCGCTACATAAGGATCGCCGATCTCTTTGATGAAACGTTCTAAAAGTGTGGTGACTTCACGCATCGATACTATTCGCTTTGACTCAAAATCTGTCCCATATACTCAATATATATGGAGTTCATCTTATTCTCTAGCTCTTTTCGTTTCTCTTCGTCGTGGATGATCTGCTTGACCTCTTTTTCCACATCGAGGCCACACTTTTGCTCTATGATCAGCTCCAAAGCAGCCATCCACTCCACCATCTTCTCCAGCTCGCCTTCCACGACGTTTCTATTGGCATGAAAGACAATATCCAAAAACCTGCTTTTTGGAGTCCCGCCTATGATATCGTCATCCTCAAAATACATCTCTCCCCTCCTTTTTAAGCTAAAAGTATATCAAACTTTTGTTGGAATTTTCTTGAGCCAGACATAGAGCAGAGGGACCAGCAGTAGATTGATCACGGTAGCCCACCCTATCCCAAATCCCAAGGTCACAGCCATGGGCTGGAGGATGAGACTCTGTCCACTTGCAAAGAACATAAGCGTCGACAACCCCAAAATGGTAGTGATGGAGGTGAGGAGTATGGGACGTACCCTCAGCTTGGCCCTTTGGACGACACAGGCTAGATCTTTGCATCTGCGTAAAAAATCCAACATGATAAGCCCGTCATTGACCACCACGCCAGCTAGCCCCACCAATCCCAACAGACCCGGCATGGTGAGATTGAAGCCCATGATCTTGTTGCCAATAAGCACTCCAAGTAAAGACATGGGTATGACGCTCAAAACAATCAAAGAGTAGAGCACACTGTTAAACATCCACACCAAAGCAGCAAAGATCAAAAAGATAGCGATCACAAAGGCTCTGAGAATCTCTCGCATGAGTTTTTTATTCTCTTTTTGTTCGCCTTTGATCTTGACTTTGACGCCGAGTTTTTCGATCTTTTTAAGGATAGGCTCTATCTTCTCATAAAACTCGGCAGAGGTGAGCTTGGACTTGTCCAGTGAGGCGTAGACGGTGCGGATCTTGTGGCCGTTTTCTTTGATGATGTCATAGAAGTGCTCTATGATCTGATAGTTCGCAATAGCAGAGAGCATCACCTTTTGATCGCTGTTTGGCACATCGACCAAAAGATCGAAAAAGGCCTCTTTACTGTCTTTGTCCAGGGATCGAAGCTTGATATACACAAGCTCTTGATCTTTAAACATCTTGGCCACTTCGGCGTCTAGATAGAGCGCCTGGAGATATCTAGCCAGATACCCTTCCGTGATTCCTAGCTTGGCAGCATAGTCATTGAGGATGATCTTGAGCTCCTTCTCCCCCTCTTTGGCGTCGTCGGTGATATTGTAGACACCATCGATTTTGGCCATCGCATCTTCTAGGATCTGGATCGCCTCCAGGACCTGCTGGGGTCTGTCGTAGATGAGGCTGATCTCTATATCACTCTTGACGATACCCGCTTGTGGGACTATGACACTGATCTCTTCAAAGGGGGCTTTGCGAAATTTTTGGACGATCTTTTTGAGATCCATGGCGATCTCTTTGGCGCTTCTGGTGCGCATCATGTCACTGTCGTCATATTCGATAGCAAAAATAGGGGTGATATACCTATCGACGAAGTTTTGGGGCTTGAGCTCATGGAGATTGACGAAGATATGGAAGAGATTGCCACCCAATTGGGCGTTGTTCTTGGCATCTAGCTTCATCCCTACGATGGTCGTGACCGATCGTACCTCCTTGGAGTCTATGGAGTCTAGGATAGCTTTTTCAAGTTTTGTGACTATCTGCTCGGTATCTTGGGTATCGTAGTCCACATCCACCCTGCCGGCTATGTAGATCTGAGTAGTATCAAAGGTAGGAAAGAGCTGAAATTTGGTCTGCTTGAGCATCAAAAAGGTAGCCACAAGGACTCCACCAATGAGCAAAGGAGCGAAGAGATGCTTACGCCTCAAAATCACCCATAGTATCCTCTCATACAGATCCCCCACACGCTGCCAAAAGTGTGAGCGCCTCTTTTTGGGGCTTACCTTGAGGATATCTTTGGCATGAAGAGGCAAAAAATAGAAAGCCTCAAAAAGTGAGCTAAGAAGCAAGATGGAGATGATAATGGGCAAGATCTTGATAAATGCTCCCATCTCGCCACTGATGATAATAAGGGGCAAAAAGGCAAATATAGTGGTAGCCGTCGCCGTCAATACCGCTGGAAACATCTCCAAAGCGCCGTTGATGGCGGCGCTTTTTGGATCCTCGCCCTCCTCTAGATGGCGATAGATATTCTCCGCCACCACGATCGCCTCATCGACCAGCATCCCCAACGCAATCAACGCTCCAAAGAGCGAGAGCATATTGAGACTATATCCCAAAAAGTCGATGGCAATGAGCCCTATCATGAAGCTCACCGGTATGCCCATACCCACTACCACTGCGATACGCCAATCGACAGTGAGCAACAGCGCCCCAAAGACCAAAATAAGCCCAAAAAAGAGATTGGAGGTGACGGTATTGAGCCTGTTTCTGATCCATACGGAGGTATCGGTATAGATCTGGAAGGTCAACTGAGGATAGATCGTCTCATACTCTGCCAGGAGCTTCTTGATCTGTCTGACCAGCTCTATGGCGTTGCCGCTTTTGGTCTTGGTGACGTTGATGGAGAGATTTGGCTTGCCGTTGAAGTGTGAGAGGGTGGTAGGATCTGAGAGCACGAAGGATATCTGGGCGATATCCCCAAGCCTGACCAGTTTAGAACCGATCCTAAGCAGGAGCTCTTCGAGCTCTTCTTGGCTTTTGGGACCGTTTTGGGTGGTCAAAAAAAGATGATCACCTCGCTGTTTGATACTCCCAATAGGAAAGATAGTGGAGATTTCGGACAAAAGCGAGCGTACATGAGTCAGATCTAGCCCCAGCGCTTCTAGGCGTCGTTTGTCCACAGCGATACGAAGCTCCTTGTCTCTGTATCCTCGTATGTCGATGTCGCTGAGATCTTTGATGGAGCTCAGATCGCTCTTGAGTCGATCGGCCACCTCCAGCATCCGCTCCATCGCTACATCGCCCGCTATGGCGATGAGGACCAGGGGAAAACTCTTTTTGAGGATGGTGGCTGTAGGCTCATCCATATCGGGAGGGAGATCTTTTTTGATCTTGGCGATACGATCCTTGACATCGTTGAGGACCAAGAGATTATCCGCTCCCTCCTTGATATCGCTCACGATCGTGAAACGTCCATTTTTGACGATGGCGTCGATATCGCTAAGATCCTTGACGTTTTTGAGCTCCTCTTCTAGATTTTGGACGACCATATTGTCGAGTGTCTGGGCGCTGGCGCCGCTATATCCTCCGGTGATGAGGATCTTGTCCATGGCGATGGGAGGGAAGATCTCCTTTGGGACATTGTGATAGGCAAATATTGAGAGGATCAGTATCAAAAGCAAAAGGGTGTGATTGAGGGCCGATTTTTCTATGGCGAACTCTAAAAAGCGTCTCATCAAAAGATCGTATCCAATACCTGGGTCTTGAAGCGGAGCTTCTCCAGCTTTTGATTGAGGAGTCTATTCTCCTCCTTGAGGATCTCATAGTCATCCAGGAGCTTGTTGATATTCCTGCTTTTGTAGTAGATCTGATTGGCGATGTAGATCTTGGGCACAAAAAGGGTCAGTGCCACCAAGACAGCCACCACCACAATAAGCAGATCTATGATGGTCAGCTCCCTGGACTCATCATACTCCTCAAATCCCTCCAAAAGTTTTTTTTCATGAGCCATACTCACTCCTTAAACTCAAACGCTCTTAGCTTTGCGCTTCTGCTTCTTGGATTGATCTTGATCTCTTCGTCGGTAGCGACGATCGGCTTCTTGGTCAAGATCCGCCCCAAGGCATGATCTGCGCCACACTCGCAGCGCATGGCGTGGGGCGGACAGACGCACTCTTTGGCCCACTTCTTGAAGCGGTTCTTGACGATGCGATCCTCCAGGGAGTGGAATGTGATGATGCCCACCTTAGCCCCTTTTGGTCTAGCGCGCTCCAAAGCCTCCAAAAGCCCCTCAAGCTCCTCAAGCTCCTTGTTGACCTCTATACGGATAGCCTGAAAAGCGGTGGTGGCCGGAGATATACGCCTCTTTTTTGGCAAGATGCTCTCTATGATCTGCTTGAGCTCTTTTGGGGTATGGATGGGTCTGCGCTCCACGATGGCTCTGGCTAGCCTCTTGGCCTGAGGGATCTCACCATAGTCGTATAGGATCTGGGCCAATCTCTCCTCGTCATAGTGGTTGACCACATCAAAAGCACTCAGCTCCCCATCCTGGTCCATGCGCATATCCAGCCTCTGGCTCTCAAAGCCAAATCCACGCTCCTTTTTGTCCAGCTGTAGTGAAGAGACCCCTATATCAGCCAGCACACCGACAACAGGATACTCCTCTAACAAAGAAGGAACTATCTGGCTAAAGCGACCTTGATAGATCTGTACACGATCCTGGAACGGGGCTAGAATCTTTTTGGAAAAGGCTATGGCCTCCTTATCTTGATCGATCCCCAAGATCTTAATCTTGTCACTGCTCTTCAAGAGAGCTTCGCTATGGCCTCCATAGCCCAAAGTAGCGTCGATGATATAGCCCTCTTTATCGGCGAAGAGATCGACTACCTCATCTTTGAGTACAGGTATGTGGGGGCGCTCCACTACAGCTCCTTTAGGACATCGTAGACCGTATCCATCATCATATCGATCTCATCGAAACTGATCACGTACGGGGGCATGAAGTATATCACATTTCCCAAAGGCCGTATGAAAACCTCTCTTTTTAGGCACTCTTGATTGATCCGCAAACCTATTCGCTGCTTTGGATCATACCCTTTTATATCCAAAGCGGCTATCATGCCATATTGACGAATATTACTCACTTTATCAATATCTTTAAATCGCTCAAGCTTTTTGGCGATATATTGGGATTTGATCCGATTTTTTTGGATGATATCCTCTTGCTCAAAGATATCGAGCGTGGCGTTGGCGGCGGCGCATGCTAGGGCGTTGCCCGTATAGCTGTGAGAGTGCAAAAAGGCCTTGAAGTCGTTGTAATCACAATAAAAGGCCCCATAGATCTCATCGGTCGTAAGCACGACCGACAGAGGCAGATATCCACCGGTCAAACCTTTTGAGAGACACATAAAATCTGGCGAAACTCCTGCCTGCTCACAGGCAAAGAGCGTGCCGGTACGACCAAATCCTACGGCAATCTCATCAGCTATGAGATGGACATCGTGCTCTTCACAGATCCTTTTGAGCTCTCGCAAAAAGGCTGGATGATACATATGCATATACCCCGCACACTGGACCAGAGGCTCCACGATCAGCGCGCTCACCTCTTTTGCATGACGCTCCAAGAGGCTCTCAAACTCTTTTGCTGCCTCCATGGCAGCCTCCAAGGAGCGATCCTTTGGGACCGGAGTTTGCAGAGTGCGTATGAGGATCTCTTCGTATGTCTGCTTATAAAGCTCCACATCCCCTACCGCCAAGGCCCCCAGGGTCTCACCATGATAGCTGTTGGTCAAAGAGACGAAATATGGCCTGATCTCTCCTCTATTTTTAAAATAATGAAAACTCATCTTCAAAGCCACTTCCACAGCGCTGCTTCCATTATCGGCATAGAAGCAGCGCTCAAGACCTTCAGGCGTGAGGGCTACAAGACGTTCGCTTAGGCGTACGATCTGCTCATGAGTAAACCCGGCGAAAATCACATGCTCTAGAGTCTGGAGCTGCTCGTGGACCTTTTCGTTGATATAGGGGTTGGAATGGCCAAATAGATTGACCCACCAGCTGCTGATACTATCGATATAACGATTGCCATCAAAATCATAGAGCCATACGCCCTGGGCTCTTTTGATGGGTATGATAGGAATGGCCTCATGATCCTTCATCTGGGTACACGGATGCCATATATGGGCAAGATCTCTGGCCATAAGCTCTTCATTCATCGCAAATTCCTCTGATTTTTAGTAAATATTAATAAAGATTTCACTACAATTTTTAAGACACAATGACCATATTTTCGCTACGGCGATAAAAATGATAGATTGTTGTGGCACACAAAACGATGAAATTAAATTATAAAAAATAAAATTTAAGGTCTGCTTATGATTAGCTGGATGCAAAAGCACAAAAAATACCTCGTCATCACCATCTGGATCAGTACCATCGCCTTCGTCGGGGCCGGATTTGTGGGCTGGGGAGCCTATAAGTTCGGAGCCAGCGGCGATACGCTAGCCAAGGTGGGCGAGGCCAAAATCACCGTCAAAGAGTACAACAAACGATATAGCGAGCTCTATGATTACTACCGCCAAAGGATCGAAAATTTCGATGATGCCAAAGCCAAAGAGATGGGACTGGACAAGATCGCTCTTAATGATCTGCTCCAAGAGGCGATGCTAGAAGCCCTGGCCAAGGAATTTGGGCTGGAAGTGAGCGACGAAGAGGTGGCCAGACAGATCGCGTCCATGCCCTACTTCCAAAAAGATGGCAAATTTGACAAAGAGCTCTATTTGCAGATCCTCAAGCAAAACAGACTCAAGCCAAAAGAGTTCGAGGCCAGTGTCAAAAAAGATCTCCTCATCGCCAAACTCAAAGCAGCTCTAGCTCCCAAGACGGTACCTTTGGAGTTCGATACGCTAGCTAGCGGCCTCTACATAGCCGATAAGATCGAATACAAACCCCTAAGCGGCGATGAATTAGAGATCCGCTACAGCCAGGAGGATCTCAAGAAGTACTTCGACAGCCACCGCCAGGAGTACAAAACTCCCAAGCGATACAAAATCGCTCTTCTTGAGCTGCCGGTCCATGATATCAACGCCTCAGAAGAGGAGCTTCGATCCTTCTATGAGAAAAATATCCTCAAATTTACCGACAACGAAGGGAAGAAGATCGGCTTCGAGCAGGCCAGGGAGCGTGTCCTTGAGCAGTACAGGATCAAAAAGGGCAAAAAAGAGGCCCTCAGAAAATATATAGAGCTCAAAAAGGGCAAAATCCAGCCATCCCGGGAGCTCACCCTCACCAAATCCCAGATCCAGGAGCGATTTGGGGATGCGTTTGCCCAGCGCATCCTCAAAAAAGCGAACCAAATCGCTCTGGATAAAAAGAGCTCCACCATCAAGCCTGTCTACGTAGATGGGCGCTATCTCATCGCCCAGATCGAAAGCGTAGAGCCCCCCAGACCTCTCACGCTCCAAGAGGCTCTGCCCCAGCTCAAAAAAGCCTACGAACAAGAGCTCAAAAAGCGTCTGCTCATCCAAAAGGCAAAAGAGCTGGCAAAAAACTTCAAAGGCAAGCAGACACCCTTTATCACCAGAGAGGATATCGACAAGATCCACGATCTCCAGCCTCAAGAAGCAGCCCTTTTCTTGCGCAAGCTCTTCGTGGAGCAAGAGCCCCAGGGCTACATCCAGCTAGGAGACAACAAAGTGGTCCTCTACAAGATCTTGGATCAAAAACTTGGTCAAAAGGAGAAGATCGAAGCCAACAAGGAGCGTATCAGCGCTACGACCCAGCAGCTCAAGGCTCGTATCCAAGATCAAAATCTGTTACAATATCTTCAACACCATTTCAAAATAGAACTCTATAAAGGATTGTCAAATTGAACCCAAAACCGATCCTTGGCATCGACATAGGCTCTACAAAGATCGCAGCCGCCATCGCCCAAAAGAGCGATGAGAAGTTTGCGCTAGCCGGTTTTGGGGAGGTACGATCCCAGGGACTCAAAAAAGGGGTCATCACCAATATTGAGCTGGCTTCAAAAAGCATCAAAAACGCTTACGACCAGGCGACTAGAATCGCAGGACTCACCCCGTCCAAAGCGATCGTCTCCATATCTGGAGCCTATACCAAAAGCATCTGTAGCCACGGCCTGGTCAATATCCCAAATCAAGAGATCACCATCAGCGAGATCAACAGAGTGATCCAAACGGCCCTCTACAACGCCAATATCCCTTACGAATATGAGATCCTCCATGTCTTGCCCTATAAGTTTCGTGTCGACGAACAGGACTTCATTGAAGATCCCTACGGCATGAACGCCTCCAGGCTAGAAGTGGACGTCCATATCATCACCGCACCCAAATCGGCACTTTTCAATCTCAAAAAGGCGGTCAAAGAGGCTGGCATAGAGATCGAAAACATCGTCCTGGCTGGCTACGCCTCCGCTATTGCTACACTCAGTCCAGAGGAGAAAGAGGCTGGCAGCTGTGTCATCGATATGGGAGGATATACCTGCAACATGGTCGTCCATGTGGGCAACTCCATCGTCTACAACGATTTCTTGGCGGTCGGCTCAGCCCATATCACCAACGACCTCTCCCTAGCGCTCCATACCCCGACCTCCGTAGCCGAAGAGATCAAGATCCGCTACGGCGATCTCTCAGCACCCCAGAGCGATTATATCGAGATCCCGGTCATCGGAGATGAAGAGACACTCAATCAAGTCTCACTAGAGATCGTCTACAATGTCATCTACGCCAGAGTCGAAGAGACACTGATGATCTTGGCCAACTCCTTGGAAAAGAGCGGTCTCAAAGAACAGATCGGTGGTGGCGTGGTCCTCACTGGTGGTATGACCAAGCTCCAGGGACTTCGTGAGCTAGCTGTCGCGATCTTTGATCATATGCCGGTGCGAATAGGCAAACCCAAAAAGATCGACTCTGAAATCGCCGATACACTAGAGGATCCAAAGTATGCCACCCTGGTAGGGCTCCTGCTCTACGGCATCGCAGAGGGTACTCCCTATGAGATCGACTCAAACAAAAAGCTTCGATACAAAAATGAGTTCATCGAGCTTGGCTCCTCTTCGCTCAATAATCTGACCCTGACCAAGGAACCCGCTCAGCCCAGTCCACAAGAGCCCGAAGAGGAGCTCCTTGAGACCTTCGAGGGACAACTTGAATTTAAGGAGGAGAGATTGACGATCAAAGAACGCATTTCAAAAATGATACAGTGGTTTACTCAACTTTTTTAAAAACGACAAAAGGATATCTAGATGGAAGTCTTTAACATAGAAGAGAAGCAAAAAGTCACTGGAGCCAATATCAAAGCAGTGGGAGTGGGAGGCGGCGGCGGAAATATGATCGCCCATATGATCCGAGAGGGGATCGACGGGATCGAGCTTATCGTAGCCAATACCGACTCCCAGGCCCTCAACACCTCCCAGGCCCACGTCAAGATCCAGCTTGGGGAGAAGACCACCAGAGGTCTTGGGGCTGGGATGAAGCCTGAGATCGGCCGAGAAGCCGCACTGGAGAGCTACGACACCATCAAAGAGAAGCTCGAAGGCGCCGATATCGTCTTCATCTCCGCCGGCATGGGCGGCGGTACCGGTACCGGAGCTGCTCCTATCATCGCCCAGGCTGCCAAAGAGGTAGGAGCCCTCACCATCTCCGTCGTCACCAGACCTTTTACCTTCGAGGGGCGCAAGAGAGCCAGACTGGCCGAAGAGGGGATCAAGGAGCTCAAAAAAGAGAGCGACTCCATCGTCGTCATCCCCAACGACAAACTTCTAGCTATCGTCGATAAGAAGATGGGGCTGCGTGAGAGCTTCAAGATCGTCGACGATGTGCTGGCCAGAGCCGTGGGCGGTATCAGCGGTGTGATCCTCTCCTATGGACAAAATGACATCAACCTAGACTTCGCCGACGTACAGACCGTCATGAGTCACAGAGGTCTGGCACTCATGGGTGTGGGAGAGGCCCAAGGAGAGAACAGCGCCTACGAAGCGATCAAGAGCGCCATCGAGTCTCCGCTGCTTGATAATGTCTCCATCAACGGTGCTATGGGCGTACTTGTCCACTTCACTATCCATCCAGACTATCCTCTTGTCGATATTGGTGAAGCTATGGAGGTGGTCTATGAGAGCGCCGACGAAGATGCCCATGTGATCTTTGGTACCACCACTAATGAAAACATGGCCCCAGACCAGGTCAAGATCACGCTTATCGCCACAGGTTTTGAGAAAGAGGAGCAGTCCCAGCCCCAGCCCCAAAATGTCATCAATCCACTCAAGGAGATGGGAACCATCCGCAAAAAGGTAAGCGGCGCAGAGTATGAAGAGAGCGAAGATATCCTAGATATACCCACTTGGATGCGCAACCAAAAAGATTAGCGCACCACCTTTATAGGGCCTTCCGCCCTGCCCTCCAGAAACTGACGCACATATGGATTGCTGCTATTTTTAAATGAGTTCTTGTCACCATATTCGATGATCCTGCCATCATAGAGCATAGCGAAGTAGTCTCCGGCTTTGAAACTCTCCTTGATATCGTGACTGATGAGGACGGAAGTGACATGGAGCTCCTCTTGCATTTTGCGAATGAGCCTGGTAATCAGATCGCTGGTAATCGGATCTAGTCCGCTGGTAGGCTCGTCGTAGAGGATGATCTGGGGATCTAGGATGGTACTGCGGGCCAATCCCACCCGCTTCCTCATCCCGCCACTTAGCTCATCTGGATAGAGATAGAGGACATCCCTGGGATTGAGACCGACCAACAAGAGCCTCTCTTCCACCTTCTTTTTGATCTCTTTTTCACTCAGCTTCGTATGCTCGCGCAACGGGAAAGAGACATTTTCGTAGACATTCATACTATCAAAGAGCGCCCCACTTTGGAAGAGATAGCCGATCCTCTTTCGCATGCGAAAGACCGTCTCCTCATCTGCTCTGGCCATATCCACATCTTCGACCCACACCTCTCCCTTATCGGGTTTGAGAAGCCGTACGATATGCTTGATAATTGTCGACTTCCCTCCACCAGAAAGCCCCAGGATCACGGTCGTTTTGCCTCGCACCACATTGAGATTGACCCCTTTGAGGACCTTTTTGGGACCAAAACTCTTGTGCAGATCCTTGATGCGGATAATATGATCCACGATCATCCTTTTGTGATGAGATAGAGCCTGCGTCCAAGCAACAGGACCAAAGAGAGAGCCAAAAGCCCAAAATCGATCTCACTGGCTTTGTGGATAGTCTCAAAAGTTGGATCCTCCACCACGCTTTGCCCTTTTGCTTGCAGGCTTACGATCTGATTAGTATAGTATAAGGTAAATAAAAATATCATCAAAACTGCGGTAGCGGCCGATGGGACGACGATCCTATCTCTCTCAAAGCTCTTGTATGCATACCCCTCCCGCAGGATGATCACAAAAGCGGTGAAGTTGAGCCAGTAGTTGGCCTTTAGAAAAATCGCCGTCATCAAAAGCCCCATCTGATAGTGGCTAAGCAGCTCCTGATCCAAGTAGTCGTTGGCATGGAATATCACAGGAGCCACAATAGCTCCAAGACTTAGCACCAATCCCAGCGTAGCTCCCAAAAGCATCAAGTAAGCTATATCGATCCATCTTTTCATCTTCGCTCCTTTTTGAGGACAAACCCACGATCCAGTCCGGCTAAATCCTTATAAAATCGCAGCGATCCTCTATCGCCCACGTACTCCTCGATCCTGCGACGCTGATCAAATCCCATCTCACAGGCCAAAACGCTAGCCTCGCATGCAAAAAAGAGATCGATGATACGGCGCAAGATCTCATCCCCCTCCTCTCCTCCATAAAGAGCCTGGGCCGGCTCGTACAAAGCTACGTTTTTATCCAAAGGAAAACCATTTTGGATATAGGGAGGATTGGAGACGATCACATCAAATACCCCATCGACTCCTTCTAGCAGATCGGCTTTTACAAGATCGATATGGACACCATGGAGTCTGGCGTTTTTGGCCGCTACATCAAGGGCCTTTTGGCTAATATCGGTAGCTGTGATCCTAAGATCGCCAAGGAGCTTTTTAAGCATAATACTAATGACCCCGCTCCCCACTCCGATCTCAGCTACCCTCTCATCTCCACGAAGCTCCATTTTGAGCTGATCGATAAGCAGCTCCGTCTCTGGCCTTGGGATCAGCACGCCAGACTCTATAAAAAACTCCTCCCCATAGAAGCTGACACGATTGGTGATATATTCGATCGGCTCAAAGGCTTTGCGTCTTTTGATCAGATCAAAATATCCCAAAGCTTCGATCTGTTGATCTGCATGGCTATGGAGATAGACCCTATCGACCCCCAAAGCGTAAGCCAGGAGGATCTGGGCCTCTAGTATAGGTCTTTGCGCTACAGCGCCAAGCTCCTTTGCGCCCAGCCTCAAGGCCTCATCAATCCTCATCGATCGCCGCACATTCACCTCTTAGAGCCTCTTTTGCCTCGCTATGCTCCTCAAATCCCAGGGCTCTCAGACGCTCCAGGATAGGAGGATGGGAGTGGTAAAAAAAGATATAAAGAGGATGGGCCAGCGGAAAATGGCTATTTTCTTCCACAAGTTTCAACAAAGCGTTGCGAAGATTGGCTCTGCCGGCAATCTCAGATCCGTAGCGATCAGCTGCAAATTCGTTGCGGCGACTGACAAAATTGACAAGAGGCATGAAGAAAAAGAAAAACACAGGACTAAGAAGCAAGAACATAGCGATGACGCTATAAGGCATATTTGGCGGTATCCCCACCTTCTCATACAAAGAAGCGGGCAGATTGGCAAAGATATAAAAGAGCGCAAAGAACATCACTCCCATCATGAGGATATTTTTGAGGATATCTTTGTGTTTGAAATGCCCAAGCTCATGGCCCAACACGGCTAAAAGCTCCTTTCTTGAGAGCTTTTGGACCAACGTATCAAAAAGGACGACCCGCTTGCTTTTGCCTAGCCCTCCAAAGTAAGCGTTGAGCCTCGTATCTCTTTTGGAAGAGTCTACTACATACACCCCTTTGGCCTCAAATCCGCTCCTTCGCATCAGATCCTTGATATCATGCTCAAGCTCCTCATCCTCCAAAGGCTCAAATTTATTGAAAATCGGAGCGATCAGTGTGGGATAGATAGCATTGATAAGGATAATGACCCCAAAAATAAAGACAAATCCCCAGATCCACCAGTTTGGGATATTGAGCATAATCCAGCTAATCCCATAGATCACCAAAGAGCCAAAAACCAAAAAGAGTAGCGCAGATTTGAGCTGATCCTTGATAAAAAGCCCGATGGTGGAACGATTGAATCCAAATTCCTCATCCAAAACAAATTTTTGATAAAGATCAAAAGGGAGGGTCACTAAATAGTTGATCGCTATGAAAAGATCGACAAAGACGACACTTTTCAAAAGTGGATCGCTGATCTGGATCACGCTATCTAGCCATCGAAGCCCATACCCCATCCAAAAGATAAAGAGCCCATACTCCACAAAAGCCTCCAGGATCACCAGCCGCTCTTTTTTGACGGCGTAGCGTCCAGCCTTGAAAAATTTGCTAGGCATCATCAACACCGGCTTGCCGTCCTTGGCCTTGGCGACAAATCCAGCCTGCATCACCGCCACATAGACTTTTACCAAAATATAGATTCCATATAGTATACTTACGCCAAGCATTTCGATCCTTAATAGACTTTTTGGCAACAATTATACTCAAATTCATTTACAAAGAGCGTTTTTGCCAAATTAAGCAGTTCCATTAAGAAAAATTAAAAAGGTCATAAATGGCGCTTATAGATCTGAGCGGTATCAAGAAAAAGTACGAGGCCCAAGAGATCTTCAAAGGCATCGACTTTACTATCGACGAAGCAGAGAGAGTCGCTATCGTGGGACGAAACGGCAGCGGCAAATCGACACTGATGAAGATCGTCGCAGGAATCGAGGAGTTTGATGAGGGTGAGCGCAAGGTACGTCAAAACATCACCATCAAGATGCTTCCGCAAGTACCTAGGTTCAATCCCACTCTGACCGTACGCAAGGCGATCATGGAGCAGCTAGAGAGTATCAATCAGGCCAAAAAGGAGTATGATGAGATTTCAGCTCGTATCGCCAAACATCCAGACGACAGTACCCTTCTTGATCGGCTCACCAAACTCTCAAACTTCTTAGACTATCATGACGCGTGGAATATGGATGAGAAGATCGAGCGGATCTTGCAAGAGTTCAATCTCAAGGAGTATGAGGATAGACTGGTAGTGACACTTAGTGGTGGAGAGCAAAGAAGAGTGGCGCTGGCTGGGCTTTTGCTCCAAAAGCCAGATATTTTGCTCCTGGATGAGCCGACCAACCATCTCGATGTCCATATGGTCTCATTTTTAGAAGAGCTTATCCTCAAAGAGCGCTATACCCTGCTCTTCGTCAGTCACGACCGCTATTTCATTGATCGCATCGCCACCAGGGTCGTAGAGATAGAAGATGGGAATCTACGAAGCTTCAAAGGAGGATACAGTGACTACCTACGCCAAAAAGAGGAGCTTTTAAAAAATCTCCAAAAACAGCACGAAAATCTCCTCAGGCTCCTCAAGCAAGAAGAGGAGTGGCTCAATCGGGGTGTCAAAGCCAGAGTCAAACGCAACGAAGGACGAAAGAAGCGGATCTTGGAGCTGCGTGAACAGGCCAAAAAAAATCCAGCACTCATCAAAAAGATCAAAATAGAGCTCCAAAGAGAAAAACACAACTTCAACAAAGAGGAGAGCATCAGTAAAAAAAAGGTCCTTTTTGAGCTGGAGAATGTCACCAAATATGCTGGAGACAAACTCCTCATCAAAGATCTCACCACCAGGATCTTGCAAAAAGACACCATCGCCATCGTCGGCAAAAACGGCACGGGCAAATCGACTCTGCTCAAACTCCTCTTAGGCGAAGAGAAACCCGATAGCGGCGTAATCAAAAGAGGAGATTTTCGCATCGGTTACTTCGATCAGCACAGAAGCATGCTCGATGACAACAAAAACATCATAGAGACCTTCTGCCCCAATGGAGGGGACAGGGTGGAGGTATGGGGCAAGAACATGCACGTCTATGGGTATCTTAAAAATTTCCTCTTTCCAAAAGAGTATCTGGACAAAAAGATCGGTGCTCTTAGTGGCGGAGAGAAAAACAGAGTCGCACTGGCTCTGCTCTTTACGAAAAAGGTGGACTGTCTGATCCTGGATGAGCCTACCAACGACCTTGACATCCCCACTATCAATATCCTGGAGGAGAGTCTTCTTAAGTTTCCAGGCTCTATCATATTCGTCAGTCACGATCGCTACTTCGTCGACAAGATCGCCAAAAAGCTCCTCATCTTCAAAGGTGGAGGCATCGTAGAGGAGTCCTATCAAAGCTACAGCGACTATCTCCAGATCGAAAAGGAGCTCATGGAGCTAGACTCCCTTGAGAGCCAGATCAAGACCCCCAAGCCAAAACGTCCCAAAGAGCGCCCCAAAAAATTGAGCTACAAGGAACAAAGAAGACTTGATGAGCTGCCAACGCTCATCGAAGATCTAGAAGAGCGCATCGCTACACTGACCAAATGTCTAAGCGACCCATCGTGCTATGAAGAGCGAGGAATCGTAGAGATCTCTACCGAGCTTGAGAGATTGGAGCAAGAGCATGAGAGACTCCTCCAAGAATATATCGATCTTGAAGAGAAAAAAGAGCACCTTGAGGCGATGAGATGAGATTTGAGATCAATCCATACCTCATAGACGATATCAAAAACTGCGCCCACCCAAGCGATTTTGAGGCCACCGATCGATACAGTGTCTTGATCTTGCGTCTTCCTTTTATTACCCAGGACCGTGTAGAGATCATCAGCTACGCTTTCTTGATCGCAGACAAGATCTACAAATACAACAGAGACCAGGAGGAGTTTGAGCTTTTGGGAGATTTTGACGATCTTCATCACTATCTGGACCGACGTATCGACAAGATCTTAGCCAAAATCTCCAGGCTCCAGACCAAAATCGATCAGCTAGAGGATCGGCTCTATGAAGATCAGATAGACAAAAGCTTTCCCAAAGAGTGGATGACTCTCAAAAAAGAGCTCACGCTCATAGAGCGCTATATGAGCCACTCCCTCATCGCTTTTGGACGTTTTGTCAAATACCATAGAAGCGATCTGGATGAGCTAGCTTTTAAGGATCTGCATGAGCATATCGACCGATCCTTCCGGTTTGCCAAAGCGGGGATAGAAAAGCTTGACAATCTCTATAGCTTCTATAGAGCCAAAATGGATGAAAAGACCAACTATATCATGTTCGTGCTTACGATCATCTCCGCTATATTCCTCCCTTTGACCCTCATTACTGGCTATTTTGGCATGAATACGGGAGGACTGCCCCTGACAGAAGATCCCCAGGGCACACTCAAGGTGACCTTGGGGGTGCTGCTTTTTGAGATCCCTTTTGTCTTTTGGATCTGGAAGTTAATGAAAAATGGCTAATCAGCGCTTTTGAATCTGTTTGTAGACCAAGAGCGTGGAGGTTTCGTTTTTTTCCTGGAGCGTGATGCTCTTTTCTATCTCTAGATCAAATCTTTGGACACTTTGGGGAGCTAAGCGACATCCATCACTCACCAAGCCTTCGGCTACCTTACTCCCAACTCCCCACTGATCGATCACTTTGCCCAATAATTCAGCGCTCTTTAGAGACTGCAGATCCAGAGGAGCGTAGTTTTGATCACAGGAGATATATCTGCCTTGCGCCACCCCTTCGATAGAGACGATACCCCTTTTGAGGTCTTTGAATATGGTACCAATGAAATATTCACGCTCCACATCGCCCCTGAGCACCTCAAAGATGGTGATATTTTGAAGATCCAAGGGTCTAGAGCTCGACCACTCCCCCTCGCAGCTATATCGGATGGGGCCGAAAGATTTGGAGAGTGTTAGCACTGACAAAGAGCCGTCTTTGAGGCTATAGCTCTTCTTACAATCATAGAAAATCACCTCGAACTCTTTGATACGATAGTACAAAGGGAGAGGATCTGCGATACCGTCTCGATCAAGATCTAAATAGACAAAGACTCCATCTTTGGAGCCCATGAGCTTATAGATCGCCCCTGTGGCTTTATCGATATAGATCCATGAATACTTTTTATCCTCGTCCTGAGGAAAGTGGATATAGACAAAATAGCCCATCTCCTTGAGCCGCGAGGTATCACTGACCCTGTATGGCTCCCAGCCAAACGGGTTTTTGTCCGTGGGCTCACTTCCCATAAGACGATAGAAGCCACTAATATGCCCATATCCATCATCCACCCCCAAAAGCCACTGGGAGTCGTAGATATAAAAGGTCCCTACGATTTTGAAATTTTTTTGAAGAAGATAGCTAGCAAGATCTTCGACATATCCGGCAAAAAGGGAGCCTAGAAGAAAAAACAGAGCGATAATTTTTCTCATTGGACCTCTTTTTTTCTCATTATACTATAAAAAGGCAACGATCTCCTCTTCGATCCGATCCTTTGGCACCACCGTATCGTGTATGATCGGCTTGGAAAAGAGCTGGGATATCGGCTCTGGGATGGATAGATTCATGAGTTTTGCGACCTTCTCCAAAGCTTCCAGATCCCTCACATTCCTCTCACCTGTCAAGGCTTCTAGGACTGTGGGAGCGAACTTCGTCCACTCGGCGGTGGAGTAGGCCACCTTTTGCCTCTCTCCACGATTGAGTTTGATAGTGGTAGCGGTATGGGGATCCATCAAATACCCCTTTTGGGCATACTCCTTGATCACCTCCTTCACCTCCTGGTCGGTGGTATAGTCGGCATCAAAATCCTCCTGGATCTGGGCCAGCTCCTCCTTGGTCAGCTCATAGTAGCCTCTGTCATTGAGACTCTCCATCAGCTCCCTTGTACGGCTGGGACCAAATTTGTCAAAAAGTACTCGTTCTACATTGGAAGATTTGAGGATATCCATGGCCGGGGAGCTTGTTTTGATGAGCTTCTTTCCTCTTAAGTCGTAGCGCCCCTCCCTGATGAGCTGGGTGAGGACATTGTTGTCGTTGGAGGCGATGAGGATCTTATCAATTGGCACCCCCATCTTCTTGGCATAGTACCCCCCAAGAGCGTTGCCAAAGTTGCCACTTGGTACGATTAGATCAATCTTTTGGCCCATCTGGATCACACCACGGCGCAAGAGCTCCAAATAGGCGTGGATGTGGTAGAGGATCTGAAAAATGATACGACCAAAATTGACAGAGTTTGCGGCACTGAGCCTAATCCCCTTTTGGGCCAGGATCTCTTTGAATTTCGCGCTTCCAAGAAGATTTTTCAAAGCGCTCTGCGCGTCGTCGAAATCCCCTTCGATACCGATGACCTTGAGATTTTTGCCCTCTTCTGTCACCATCTGGAGCCGCTGCACATCACTCGTCCCCCCGGCTGGATAGAGGCAGGCCACTTTGATATTGGGCTTGTTTTTGAACGTCTCTAGTGTGGCTGGACCCGTATCACCGCTCGTAGCTGCAAGGATGAGATAGTTTTCGCCCCTTTGATGCGCCAAAGCCGATAGAATATGGCCAAAAGGCTGCAGAGCCATATCTTTAAAAGCTCTAGTAGGCCCATGATAGAGCTCGGCGATATGGAGTTTTTCATCCACTTTGACAAGTGGTACCGGATTGCTTGGATCATCAAATCTATCATAAAGATCCACCGCCTCTTTCAAAAGCTCTTCGTCGATATCGATATTGAATTTTTTGAGCACTTTGAGGGCCATGCTCTTATAGTCATCTTCTCTATACTCTTGCAGATCCAGTGCAGGGAGGCTCTTTGGCACATAGAGCCCTCCATAGCTAGCGGCTGGATTGAGGATCGCTTCGCTGAAGCTCACCTCTTTTGGCCTAAGACCATCATTACCTCTCGTTTCAATAAACTGCATCATCCGCCTTTTTTTCGCGTATTATACTAAAACTTCCCTCATCCAGCGAAGGTACGCCCCATCCACCTCTTTGATCTCCAATGCCACGATTTCGGGCACTTCATAGCTATGAAGCTCCTTGATTCTTTGGCGCACCGGCTCAAATTCCAAAGCCTTGATCAAGAGCAGTACCTCTTCATCTTCTTGAAGCTCTCCTTGCCACTCATAGACAGAGAAGATCTTTGGGACGATATTGACACATGCCGCCCTCTTCTCCTCTACCAGTGCCCTGGCGATCTTTTTGGCCTCTTCGATATTGGCGCATGTCGACAGTATCACTCTCATGCTACCCTCCCAATACCTGTGTCCCGATACCTTCGCTCGTAAAGATCTCCAAAAGCAGACTATGCTCCACCCTGCCATCGATAATGTGGGCCTTCTCCACTCCCCCTTCGATCGCCTCCAAACAGGCATCTACCTTGGGTATCATTCCACCGCTGATGGTACCATCCTTTTTGAGGAGGTCAATTTTTTCTTTGGTAAGAGTGGAGATGAGCTTGCCCTCTTTGTCCAGGACTCCGGGAGTATCGGTCAAGAAGATGATCTTCTTGGCCTTGAGGGCTCCAGCTATCTTGCTAGCGGCCAGATCGGCGTTGATGTTGAATCCTGGATGTCCTACTTCGGTACTAGCGGCAATTGGAGCGATGACAGGGACGAAATTCTCTTCCAAAAGCTTGTCTATCACCTCCGGATCGATCCTATCGATCACTCCGGTATAGCCAAACTTGGCAAAATCCTTCGGGCGTGCCTGCATGAAGTTGGCATCCTTGCCACTAATACCGATCGCCTTGGCGCCGTGGTTGTTGAGAAGGCTTACGATCTCTTTGTTGATATCGCCGCTAAGGACCATCTCCACGATCTCCATCACCTCTTCGGTGGTTACACGCTGCCCGTCGATGAATTTGGTATCGATCTTGAGACGTGAGAGGATCTGGGTGATACGCTTGCCACCGCCATGGACCACGACAGGCCTGATACCCACGGTATAGAGCAGCAAGATATCTTGGGCAAATTTTTGCTTGAGATTCTCATCGATCTGGGCTGAGCCGCCATATTTTATGACAAAAGTCTCACCTTGAAACTTTTTGATAAAAGGGAGTGCGTCAAGGAGTGTCTGGACTGTTTGGAGTTTTTTTTGCATTACGCTCCTTTGCTGATATATTCTTGGACTCTTTGGACCAGATCCTCTGCTACTTCCACACGAAGATCCAAAATCGACAGAGGATAGGAAAAACGCTCTAATTTTACCGCATCTTTGGCCGTAACCAAAAAGGAGGTCGGTCTGTGTTTGCGCCATATCCGCTCAAGCTCATCTTCTTGGAAATGGTGGTGATCTTTGAAGTGGTATCTAGCCACGATCTTTGGCAAATAGGGATCGAGTCGTCTAGGATCTGCTATGGCGGCAAGGAGTACCATCTTGTTGGTAGGATTGAGGATCTGGGTGCGGCGCCAAAAGTGGACCCCCTCTTTCAAGACCATATCGGCACTTCGTAAAAACGCCCTAGGAAGCCTATAGGGTCCAGATGGGAGGCAAAAAATATTTGGCGTGGGTTTGTCGATCACGAGATCAAGCTTCTTGATAGGAGCGTGAAAGGCATCATCGAAAAAGAGAGCTCTAGCTCCTAAATTTTTGGCTAGCTCCGCCCCCTCCATTCGATCGTCACAGACGATGACGCTAGCCTGTGGCAGGGCTTTGGCCATCATCATCGCCTCATCGCCGCTTCGATCCACGTCACAGCTGATCTGCCCCCATTCACTCACTACAAAAGTACCCACACTCTTCCTCCCATACCCCTTTGTCACCACCGCCACCCTCTCAAATCTCTTCGCCAGTGATATCAAAAGAGGGGTTTTGCCTGTACCTCCTACGACGATATTTCCTATACTTATGGCAGGAAGCGGAGGCATTTGCAAAGGCGCAAGAGCCTTTTGGACAGAGGCTATACCACAATAAAGCGCACTTATGGGCAAAAGAGCGTAGGAGACAAGGCGATGAAGAGGGCCCGGACGGTAGAAACCATCCTCAAAAAAAGAGACTATACCCTCGATTTGGCCACCTCTTTGATCTGCTCGATCACGTAGGCCACATCCTCATCACTCATCCCGGCATGAATAGGGATCGAGAGGATCTGCTGGAAATTGCGCAGCGCTTTTGGATAGTCGTTGACACGTAAGTTGTACTTTTGTTTGTAGTAGCTTAGCAGATGAAGAGGAATAAAATGAAGCCCCACTTCGATCCCTCTTTTGTAGAGCTCTCTAGCAAAAGAGTCTCGGTTCTTGTCGATCTTGATGATGAACATGGAGTAGATATGATCTCTAAGCTCCTTTGGCAGCTCTATATGAGGAGTCCCCTTGAGCTCTTTGTGATAGATGGCAGCGATCTCCTTGCGACGCTTGATCTCACTGTCGACCCTTTTGAGCTGAGCCAGATTGAATCCCGCCTCAAGATCGCTCATATCATACTCCAAGCCGATATCTACCACATCATAGACATATCCCAGCCCCCCATCCTCATCCCACTCACTCTTGACGATGGCGTTGTTGCGAAGGAGTCTGGCCCGCTCACTGAGCATTTCATTGTCACTGACTAGCATCCCGCCATTACAGGTAGTGAAGCGTTTGTGAGGATTGAAACTAAAGCTGGTGATATCGGCTTTGAGCGAGCCGATCTTTTGGCCTTTATAGGTGGCTCCCAATGCGTCGTGGGCATCCTCGACGATGAGGATATTGAAACGCTCGGCGATATCGTAGAGACGATCTAGATCGGTGGGCTGTCCTGCCACATGGGTGATGATGGCTCCTTTGAGCTTCTTGCTCTTATTTTTTGAAAGTATTCGCTCAAGGTCGTCTAAATCGATGTTATAATCATCTGGATCGATATCGACAAATATAGGCTCCGCATCAAAGTGGCGTACCACCTCCGGCACGTTTGGATAGGCGTTGACACTACAGAGTATTTTGTCGCCTCTTTTAAGATCGATTGCAGTCATCGCTAGATGCAGCGAAGCTGTCTCGTTGCTGGTGGTCAGGGCATATTCACATCCGATATACTCACCAAACCTCTTCTCCAGCTCACTGGCTTTGCTCTTGCCCTCTAGGGCCTGCTGGATCTGCCCCGACTCCTCTTTACCGATCTGAAGAGAAAAAAGTGAAATTTTTTTCATAATAGAGCTCCTGGGACATTTAGGGATTAAATTATTATACTAAATCAACACTTAATTATTGCTTTTATATATAAATCCGACAATTAATAAAAACAACTTTTCACATCGGAAAAACTTTATCGACATTCCACTTCTCCACTGGCTAGCTTTCGTATCTCATTGCAGCTAAATCCAGCTCTCCTTCTAGCCTCGACGTTGAGAGATCGTCTCCCCTGGACCATATGGGGATAGACCCGTTCCACACGTTTGAAATACTCCTCTTCCACATCCTCCACACCAGCCTTTTTGCAAGCCCAGCGAAACCAGCGATCTCCCTTTTTGACATGATCGATCTCCTCATCCAAGATCACCTCCAAAGCCTCGATCATCCTCTTGGCAAAGGGGTCGTCAAATCTAGCCAGCTTTGTCATGATGGCAGGATTGGCATCCAATCCATTGGCCTCAAGATAGCGTGGCACCACCGCCATACGATCAATGAGCTCCAAGCTTGCCTTGGCAGCTTCAAAAAGCCCTCGATGCACGGGAAAGTGACCATAACGATATCCCAGTGTTTTTAAAAGATCATCGATCATCAGAAAGTGGCGACACTCATCATCAGCGACTTCTAGCCAGTCGTCATAAAAGCTCCTTGGCATCCCTTTGTAGCGATAAGCAGCATCGAGTGCTAGATCTATGGCGCTGTACTCAATATGGGCTACGGCATGGAGCAAAACGGCCCTGCCCTCCCTAGTGCCCAATCTCTGACGTCTGGGCACCTCCCTTGGATCGACGATAGAGCAAAATGAAACGTAGGAGGGATCTTGAAAGATCTTGGGGACGTGCTGATGGTCATAGATGAGTCTATCATGCAGGTACTCTTGGTAAAAATGGCGAAATTTTGCTATCTTTTCGTATGGATTTGCTATTTGTATAATCGTCTCTAAAGAGCGAAAAAACTCCATAACACAACTCCAAAGGATAGGAATGAGGCTCAAATCCAAGCCGATGGGCGAATATCAAACCAACTGCTATATTGTAACAATAAACGACAAAGATTTCATTGTCGATCCAGGAGTAGGAGCGACCCGGTGGGTCATGGAAAATGTCCAAAATCCGGTAGCCATCCTCAACACCCACGGCCATTTCGACCATGTCTGGAGCAACGCGGAGCTCAAAGAAAGACTTGGCATCCCCATCGTCATCCACAAAGACGACGCCTTCTTACTCCAAAACGAGCAGTTTGGCATTGCCATGCCAAAGAGCGAACCAGACATCTTGGTCGAAGAGGAGGATATAAAGATCGCTGGAGAGAGGATCAAGTTTTTACACTTTCCGGGCCACACGCCCGGATGTTCGGTGATCGATTTTGGTGATTTTTGGTGTAGCGGGGATTTCATCTTCGCCGGATCGATTGGCAGAGTCGATTTTCCCTACAGCGATCCACAGGCAATGAAGGAGAGCTTAAAAAGATTCAAAGCAATCCCCTACGACAAGCCGGTCTATCCTGGTCATGGAGGACCCACCACCATCAAGAACGAACAGCGCTTCGTCGACTACTGGCTACGAGCGATCTAGGATGTGGGTATTGGGGATAAAGGTCTTGAAACGCCCTTGAAAAACCTCTTTTTTATAGACCTTCCCTACCACCTCTACCTGGGCTTTCGCTCCCTCACCGGCGATGGTCCGGGCCTCAAACTCCACCCTATCACCCACGACGACGGGCGCCAAGAACCTCACTTCCGCCGCCACCAATACTACGTTTGGGTGATTGATGGCCGCCATGGCAGCATAATCCGCCGCGCCAAAGGTAAACCCTCCATGCACCAGCCCCCTATCATCCGCTGCCATCACCTCTGTGGTTCTTAGTACCACTTTTGCGTAGCCAGCTTCTAATTCCACCACTTCTCCACACAGATCTGAATCGATCCCAAGATGGGTCCTAAGCTCCACCAAACACCTCCTTATAGAGCTCCTCATCAAACCCCACGATCACACGACCATCATCAAGTTCGATGACGGGGCGCTTGATGAGGAGATTCTCCTTGCATAGCCACTCTCTCATTCCATTTTCGTCCAGATTCAGATCCTTAAGACCCAACTGTCTATATTTGGTGCCTCTTTTGTTGAAAAGTTTCTCTATGCCAACTTTTGCTATCCACTCGTCAATTTTGTCACACCCCACCGGACTCTTTTTAAAATCTACAAACTCATACTCCATCCCTCGATCATTGAGAAATTTGAGCGCTTTTTTGACACTGCCACAGGTCTTGATGCCGTAGACTTTCATGCTATCTCCTTGAGAAGTTTTGGTAATTGTACGATAGAGTCGATTAAAAAATCTGGTGTGGCTTTTTGTAGATCCTGGGGTTTAAACTTTCCGGTCTTGACCATGACGGTCTTTAGCCAGCAGCTTTTGGCCCCCTGGATATCACTCTCGATATCGTCGCCCACCATCACCACCTCATCTTTTTTGAGCCCCATATCGGCGATAGCCAGACTGAAAAACTCACAGTTTGGTTTGCCAAGTACTTTAGCCTTCTTGCCACTGGCATACTCCAGACACTTCACAAATCCTCCTGCATCAAGACTTAGCCCATCTTCATCTTTAAAGTAGCGGTTGATATTGGTGGCCAAAAATCCAGATCCACTCTCCAGTCTCCTAAAGGCTTCGTTGAGACTGTCGTAGGTGAAGTTTTTGTAGGCATCACAGACCAAGACGTAGCGCTGGGGAAAAGTCAGATCTTCAAAGTAGCTCTTCGCCTCATCGGTAGCCACTATGTACGCACTAGATTTTTCAAACTTCAAAAAGAGTTTCGCCGCCGAAAGTGCGGTGAAGACCTCTTTGGGCCTGAGCTCAAATCCCATCTCCACAAGCTTCGTTACCACTGCCCTAGGAGCTCTTCTTGAGCTATTTGAGACGAAGCGCACCTTATAGGAGTCCCTTAGTTGTCTAAGAGCCTCCTGCGCTCCTTCAATTGGGTGATCCCCTTCATACAACACCCCGCCAATATCCAGCAACACACCCTTGATCATCCTCACCTCCTTAGTCTCACATAGACTCTCTTTGGAGCCTCATAACCCTCTATCGTCTTGCTAGGATCGTCTGGATCCAAAAAATCCTTCAAGCTCTCACCCAAGATCCACTCCGTTTTCCTCTGTTCGAAGGAGGTCGTGGGCTTTTTGGCCAAGATCTCCATGGACCCAAATCCAGCCTTGGAAGACCAGTTTTGTAGAGCCGGGATGGTGGGGACGAAGTGGACGTTGGAGATCTTGGAGTAGGTCTTGCCCGGACACAGCGCCACCGGCTCGTCACCCTCGATGTAAAAAGTATCCAAAAAGAGCTCTCCACCATCCTTGAGCCCCTGTCGAAGCCACTTGAGCGTAGCGATGGGATCGCTCCTGTGATAGAGGACACCTAGACAAAAGATCACATCAAACTTCTTCCCATAATATGGCAGATGCTCCACACCCAAGAGCTCATAGTGGATCTGACTCTTTACAAAATGGTCGATGAAGTCAAACTGGGTCCGAAAGAGGGGCGAAGGATCGAAACCGATAAGACTCTTTGGATTTTGTTCTAGCATACGAAACATATAGTAGCCGTTGTTGCACCCAATATCGGCCACATCCTTGCCCTCAAGATCGAGATGGGGTTTTAAAAGATTGTATTTGACAAAACTTCTCCATTCACTATCGATATAGGTGCCTAGCACCTCAAACGGTCCCTTGCGCCACGGACGCATCGCCCAGGCTATTTGAGCGATCTTCTCCCTTTGCTCATCATCTACGTCAGCGACGATTCGCACCACATCTCCCAACTCCACCTCACACTCAATCGTAGGCAAACTCTCCAGCATCTGGCGCAATGGTGCGATATTCTTCCACTCCAGCCACTTTTGCCTCTCTATTTTGATCTTGGCTATATCCATCAAGCTCCTTTTGTGCTACAATCTATCCAAAAACATAGGAAGAGCCATGCTCATCCACTCTGCCACACTTGCAGAAGCGACTCCCCTGATCGAAGCTTTGGGACTGCAAAAAGTATACCAAAAGCCCTATCTTCTCTATCAAGGCCCTAGCCACAAATTGGTCATCAGTGGCATAGGGGCCCTTCATAGCGCATCGGCCCTTGGCTGGGCACTGGCCACCGACCCTCAAGATGTACTCAACATAGGCTATGCAGCTGGCCAAAAGGTCGGCACCCTGTACAATATCCACAAAGTGATCGATCGATGCAGTGACAAAGTCTACCACCTCACCCCATCTTCCGCACTACCAAACGCCACCTGCGAAACCTACCCCCGTCCTCTGCACACACCTATCAAAAATCTAGCCGATATGGAGGCTTCGGCGGTGGTGGTGACGACACGGCGATTTGGGCGAAGATGCCACATCCTCAAAGTGGTCTCCGATCGATTCGATCCAGATCTAGCACCCAAAGACGATCGACTTATCCGTCTTCACATTAGCGAAATCTTAAGCTTACTTTAGATACAATCGCAAAAAATTTTCCAAAAGGAAGCCAATGACTCTCCAAAAAAGCGCTACGATCGTCGCCAGTATCGTCGCCGGTATTTTGGTGCTCATCAAGCTTGTCGTAGGGATCCTAAGCGGCTCCGCTGCCGTCCTGGCCAGCGCCATCGACTCTATCTTGGATATCGCCGTGTCGATGTTCAACTACTTCGCCATCTCCAAAGCGGAACAAGCCCCCACAAAGAAGTTCAACTACGGCCTGGGCAAGATCGAGGCCCTGGCTGCCGTGATAGAGGGGACGATCATCACCATCTCTGGACTTTTTATCTTCTATAAGGGAGTGATGAATATTATCGAGCACAAAGAGATCGAGTATCTGGGCAGCTCCATCATCGTCATGATCGTCTCCATCATCCTCACTGGCGGATTGGTGATATTTTTAAACAGAGTCTACGAAAAGACCAAAAATATGGTCGTCAAAAGCGACGCTTTACATTACAAAACCGACCTCCTCTCCAACTCGGCCGTACTACTCTCCCTCATCATTGTCTACTTCACCGGATGGCACTGGATCGACGGGATTTTTGGTATTGCCATAGCGATATATATCATCAAAGAAGCCTATGAGCTGATCAAAGAGGGGACACTGATGCTCCTAGACGTGGCACTGGACGAAGAGATCGTCCAAAAGATCAAAAAGATCATAGAGTCCCAGCCTGAAGTGACCAGCTATCACTACCTCAAGACCAGACGTAGTGGCGACACCAACTTCGTCGACGTCCATGTGGTCTTCACTCCAGAGATCTCACTCCTAGAAGCCCACAAAGTCAGCGACCGTATCGAAGAGGAGATCCAAAAGCTAGATCCAAAGAGCAAATGGCACTTCACCATCCACTTAGATCCTTACGACGACTCCATCCACCAGGAGGAGGCCTAAGACGCCCCTCTACCTGGCAAACTCTATCGCCCTATGCTCTCTGATGACATTGACCTTGATCTCGCCAGGATACTGGACACCAGCCTCGATCTCCTTGGCGATCTCTTTTGCCAGGAGTACCGCCTCATTGTCGCTGATGAGCTCGGCATTGACGATGACCCGCACCTCACGGCCCGCATTGATGGCGTAGGCCTTTTTGACGCCGGGCTTGCTGAGCGCTATCTCCTCAATCGCCTGCACCCGCTTCAAGAAAGCCTCTAGCACCTCTCGTCTAGCTCCAGGTCTTGCTGCACTGAGCGTATCTGCCGCGCATACGGCGGCGGCCTCTATGCTGCGAGGCTCTTCATGTCCGTGGTGAGCGTAGATGGCGTTGATGACCGCATCGGGCTCTTTGTAGCGCTTGCAGATCTCAGCTCCTAGATCCACATGACTCCCGCTAAACTCATGGGTCAGCGCCTTGCCAATATCGTGCAAAAGCCCTGCCCTCTTAGCCAGCAACTCATCACCCCCCATTTCAGCAGCCATGATACCGGCAAGATGGGCTACTTCCAAGGAGTGTCCCAGGGCATTTTGGCCATAGCTGGCCCGAAACTTGAGCCGTCCGATGAGCTTGACAAGCTCTGGATGGATCTGTCCGATACCAAGATCGATGACGATATTCTCACCCTCTTCCAGGAGCTGCTGGTCAAACTCCTCCTTGACCTTCTCATAGATCTCTTCGATACGGGCCGGCTGGATACGACCGTCTTCGACCAAGAGCTCGATCACCTTCGTCGCAATGGCTCTGCGATAGAGGTTGAATGAGCTAAGAATTATGGCGTTTGGCGTATCGTCGATGATGATATCGACACCCAAGAGCATCTCGAGGGTCTTGATGTTTCGCCCCTCTTTGCCGATGATGCGCCCCTTGATATCTTCGCTTGGGATGCTCACGGTATTGATGAGGCGCTCGGCGGCGAACTCGCCAGCATAGCGGGTGGTAGCTTGAGCTAGGATATAGTTGGCACGGCGCTTCCCTTCTCTCTTGGCCTCCTCTTCGTACTTGCGCACGATATTGGCTATCTCGGCTCGGCTTTCTTCTTCGGCCTTTTGCAAGATCAGCTCCTTGGCCTCCTCCATCGTCAGTCCCGCTTGAGCTTGCAAAGCCTCCAAGACTTCGTTGTACTTTTCCTGATACTCAGCCTTGAGCTTTTCGTACTCCTCCTTGAGGCGGTTGATCTGCTCCTTTTCGGCCTTGAGCTCCTGCTTCTCAAGCGTGATGTGCTTAAGCTCATCCTTGAACATCTGCTTAAGCGACATCTCCTTTTCCATCAGCTCGCTAAAGCGCTCATCATAGTCTCTTTTGAGCTCTTCTAGTTTTTTCTCAAACTCCTTCTTTAACGCAAGCTCCGTCTCTTTGGCCTGGAGCTGGGCCTTTTGCAAAAACTTCTCCGCCTCATGCTCGATGGCCTTGGCCTTCGCTTTGGCCTGCTCTTCGTAGATCTTGAGTTTATCTTTTTCGATCTTTTTTGAGAGCAAGTAGCCTGCAGCGCCACTGATAATGGCGGCAGAACTTCCTACTAAAATCTCTACCCACATGACTATCCCCTCGTATATAAATCTTTTTCGGGGTAACTAAAAAATCGCCTTGTATATCGTATGGATCGCTCACTATCTTTTTGGTAGCGCAGAGTCTACGCTGGACAAAAATCACAACAGGTCGATATCGAAGACTTTCGAAAAATCTATCATACATCCCTTTTCCAAAACCGATCCTCCTAAAGTCCCCGTCTACCCCGACGACGGGAACGATAGCCACATCGATCTTCGCCTTGAAAAAGGAATTGGGCGGCTCTTTGATACCGTATTGCTTCTTCTTTATAGGCAATCGTAATTTTACCATCTTGAAGCTTTCACCTTGCATAAAGGGGACATATATATTTTTTTTCAATTTGAGTTTAGAAAAGTAGCCCAAAAGCCTGGGCTCATGACTCATTGGCATAAACGCTAAGATATCGCTAGCATTGAGGGCATCAAGTATAAGAGCCAGATTTTTTATCACTCTTTTATCTTGCCCATAGCGCCTTCGCATGAATCTTTGGATACATCTCTTACGAAAGGCCTCTTTGTCCATCCCGCTCCTTTTTGATATAATCGGGGCAAAAAAGGACCCCATTGAGAACGCTTCTGCTCTTGTGCGCCATCATACTCTTTGGAGCCTGCGAAAAGGACCCCAAAACCAATCCACCCCAAAGCACGGCTCCAAACAGCTCCAAAAGCAAAAAAGCCGATGGAAAGGTATTCATATTAAAAGATATCAACGGCACCAAGGTAGACATCAAGATCGAAGGCAACCAAATCGAAAGCAGCATACAAAAGCCTTTGGTGCTTCTTTTTTTCTATACCGACTGGTGTCCTTCGTGCAAAGCACAAAAACCGGAACTCAAGCGATTATATCAAACTTTTTCTCACGATCTCTTCATTCTTGGAGTGCCTCTAGAGCCAACTCAGACAAAAGCGCCATTCTTTCAATCCCTTCAGATCGATCAAAACAACAGGCTTGCCCAGGCGATCTATCCGACCCTTGGCGCTGGGGCCAATATGCCCATACCTTTGCTTGTGCTTTTAAAAAATGGCAGATACTACCGCCACTATGTGGGTGCGGTCCCTTATGAGATCCTACAGAGCGATATCAAAAGTGCAAAAGGAGAGTGATGTTTGGATTTATTAAAAAAGCGCTCAAAAAGACAGTGGAGAATATCGAAGAGAGCGTCGTCGAAAAGAAGGAGTACGCCACCAAGGAGGAGATCGAAGAGCTCCTCATCGAAGCGGACGTGGAGTACGATCTGATTGAAAAGATCGTCGCTTCCTTACCCAACAAGGTCAATAGAGTCTCGCTCAAAAACGAACTCCTCTTCCTCTTCACCCCGGCTCAGCCAAAGCAGGTGGATGCCAAACCTTTTGTGGAGCTTATCTTAGGTGTCAATGGAGCTGGCAAGACCACCACCATCGCCAAGCTGGCCTACCGCTACAAACAAGAGGGCAAGAGCGTGATACTAGGCGCCGCTGATACCTTTCGAGCTGCAGCCATTGAGCAGCTAAGCAAATGGGCCCAGCGCCTGAATGTCCCTATCGTCGCCACCCGCCAAGGCCACGATCCAAGCGCAGTAGCGTACGATACGATCCAAAAGGCCAAAGCAAAAGAGATCGATCATGTCCTCATCGATACCGCCGGCAGGCTCCACACCCAGTCCAACCTAGCCGAAGAGCTCAAAAAAATCGTCCGCGTCTGCAACAAGGCTATGGAGGGAGCCCCCCATCGAAAGCTTCTCGTCATCGACGGCACCCAAGGCAACTCTGCCATCAATCAAGCCAAAGCTTTCGATGAGATGGTCGGCGTAGATGGCATCATCGTCACCAAACTCGACGGCACCGCCAAAGGAGGAGCACTTCTAAGCATCAGCCACGAACTTGGGCTTCCAATCCTCTATGTAGGCGTAGGGGAGAAGATGGAAGACCTGGCCCCCTTTGACCCAAACGAATATGTGGATACCATTTTAGATGCGATTTTCAAATAATTTTGAGCTCCTTTTCTTTGCAGGAGTTGGCCTGATCATATTTTTTTATATTGGCGTAGTTATGGCACGTTTCAAAGATGAGAAATTCGATTTTCATGAGCACAAATGGATCGCTTTGACCTATATAATCCTCATGGTCCTCACCATCTGGCTATGGCGCTATCTTTTTGATATATTTTTTGGTCCCAAGCTCTTACGTCTCATCACGCCATGGGAGATAGAGATCTATGGCTAAAAAGAAGAGCCTCTTTGAGTGTCAGGCATGCGGCTTTCAAAGTAGCAAATGGATGGGACGCTGCACCAACTGCGGAGCGTGGGACAGCTTCGTGGAGCTAAGCCAAGAGCAGGTCAAGGTCTCCAAGCAGACCCAAAGCCAGTCAAATAGAAGTACTCCCGCTCCCATCACCGACATATCGCAAGAAAACATAGCGCGATTCTCCTCTGGCATCGATGAGCTTGATCTAGTACTTGGAGGCGGGATAGTCGAGGGCTCGTTGGTGCTGGTAGGCGGTAGTCCGGGGGTAGGCAAATCGACACTCCTTCTTAAAGTCTGCGCCAATCTGGCAAAGAGCGGCAAGAGGGTGCTCTACGTCAGCGCCGAGGAGTCCGCCGGACAGATCAAGCTTCGAGCCGATCGTATCGAAGCCAACCACCCCAATCTCTACCTGCTCAATGAGCTCATTTTAGAAAACATCTTGGCCCAGCTCCATGCCGATCGCTACGATCTGCTGGTCATCGACTCCATCCAGACCATCTACTCCGAAGAGATCCCCTCCGCCCCCGGCACCGTGAGCCAAGTCAAAGCGGTCACCTTCGAGCTCATGCGCACCGCCAAGGCGACGAAAGTGCCGATCTTCATCATCGGCCACATCACCAAAGAGGGATCGATTGCCGGGCCAAGAGTTTTGGAGCATATGGTCGATACGGTACTCTACTTCGAAGGAGACAGCTCCAAAGAGCTTCGGCTTCTTCGAGGATTCAAGAACCGCTTCGGCTCCATCAGTGAAGTGGGAATTTTTGAGATGACCCAAAAGGGGCTCGTAGGCGCCAAAAATATCGCCAGACGCTTCTTCGATCGAAAAAGCGCCACGATAGGTTCGGCGGCGACGGTGGTGATGGAGGGGAGCCGTCCTATCATCCTGGAGGTGCAAGCTTTGGTGGCCGAGAGCGGATACGGCAATCCCAAGCGAAGCGCCACGGGGTTCGATAGCAATCGCCTCACCATGCTCTTGGCTCTTTTGGAGAAGAAGCTGGGGCTTCCTTTCAATCAATACGACGTCTTCGTCAATATCGCAGGCGGTATCAAAATCACCGAAACAGCTGCGGATTTGGCGGTGATAGCGGCGATTCTGAGCTCTTTTAGGGAGCGCCCTTTGAGCGAGGAGAGTATCTTTTTGGGTGAAGTTGGGCTTACCGGAGAGGTCAAAGAGGTGATGATGCAAGATCTTCGCCTCAAAGAAGCAGCAAGCCAAGGCTTCAAAAAAGCGATTGTCCCCTCCAGGCCTATTCAAAGAAGCGAGCTTAAAACATACATCGTCGATAGCGTCGAAAAGATCGTGGATTGGATGTAGAGTTTGTGTTAGTATTATCATAAAGGAGGCATCATGGATAAAAAGTGCAAAGCCCACGTAGCGATGGAGGAGCGCTACGCCAAGATGGAGATCGATTACGAGAGCGTCGAGGAGAAGAAAAATATCTGTAATGTCGTCAACGATCTCATCGTCAAGCACCGCATCTCTCCCCAGATCACGGTAGAGCCAAAGACGATAGAGACGGGAGAGTATGTGATCGAATTTCACGACGACTACGATCAAAAAGCGGGGCCCTTCTTCGAGGACCTTCTAAAGATCCTCGGCATCGAGAAGTGCGACTGACTACCAGTCCAAAAAGAGAAAGAGGCTGGAGAGAAAGTAGTTGGCCGCAAAGACGGTCATAGCAGCGTAGACCACCGCTTTGGTGGTCGAAAGCCCCACACCCCTAGCACCCCCTCTGGTAAAATAGCCGATATAGGTGCCGATGATACTGATCAAAAATCCAAAGACAAACGCCTTGATAATCCCCGTGCCGATATCGCTAAACTCCAAATAGGTCGTAATGGTATTTTTGTATTCGGTAGGATTGACCCCTAAAGCGTAGGTGGAGATAAGATAGGCCGAGACGTTGCCTAAAAAGACGAAGACAATCACCAAAAGAGGTGTCGATATAGTCGTAGCCACGACTCTGGGGATGATGAGATACTTCTTGCTATCGACGGCCAAGGTATCGATAGCGTCGATCTGCTCCGTCACCCGCATGGTGCCAAGCTCCGCCGTCATGGCGCTCACCGCCCGAGAGACCAGCATCAAAGCCCCAAAGACCGGGCCGAGCTCTTTGGAGATAGA
>PUXX01000069.1 GCA_009659895.1 Campylobacterota bacterium | reverse complement strand
TTACAGTAAGCTCTGGCATGACCTTGTAGGTACCATGCAAAAGGACCGATCCGGTATCAAATTGACCATCTTTTTTGATGGTATGGACTCTGTTAACATATGCGCCCAATAGGCTTAGGTTCTCGATTCCGTTGTACACAAGGGCCGCTAGATCGTAGGTCTGTGGCATCTGTCTCCAGCCAACATTACCAATAAACCTAGCGTTGTCAAGGACTACCATCTCTCGACCCACAACTGCCGTAAGACCGTTTACAGAATATTTGACATTTGCTTGGGTGACGCGAGTTTGTGGAGGATCGGCTACGACGTCATACTCTGTCCCATTGCCGGCCAAATCATTATAATCATCGATCCAACCAAAATTGGCTACATTGATCATCTGCACTTCACCGCTTAGGCCCTCTGCACCAAAAAGGTTCGCATTAAGCCCTATCGCCGTACGTACAGTAAAAGCCTTTCCTGCTGATTTGCCATTATCCTCTACATCAGCATACTCATATCTTGGTCGAATCTCTAGATTGACCTTTGGATTGGAGATAATCTCCTCCAAAGCACCAGCGCTTACGCTACTTACCATTCCCGCTGACAAAACGAGGGCAGCCGTCAAGCTTAATCCAATTTTTCTCATCTGCACTCCTTTTTAAGATAAGCTTCCATAATATAATTAAATCTAAAAGAAGCTTATTTGTTAATTAAATGTTATCAACATTATATATCAAACTTATTTTCAATTTATTGATTTAAATCAATAAATTAGTTTTTTTCTATTAAATTTTTCAAATACTCTTCCACACTCACGCCCGCTTCTTCACTTTTTTGAAGAAGCTTATCGTATGTGTCCACGTCCAGATAGCTCACGCCCCGGACATTTTCTCTGTTTTGGAGCCGCATATCATCGTAAATACGCTGCATCTCTATACGCTTTTGCTTAGGAATCCAACTGCGCATCGACTTATACTCTACAAGTCTTCCATCTTTGTATACTCCACTAATCTCCGCATAGACCCAGTAGTAGCCCCGATCCTTACGCAAATTTTTGATATATCCTCGCCAGATCTCACCTTGCTCTATCGTATCCCATAGCTCTTTGAACACCACTTTGGGCATATCCGGGTGGCGAAGAATATTGTGAGGCTGGCCGATGAGCTCATCTGGACTATATCCACTAATACGTGCAAAAGTCTCATTGACATAAGTGATTACGCCCCGTAAATCGGTACGTGAGATGATAAGCTCATCTTTTGGCACCTCAGTCTCGATGAACATATCCCATGTGATATCCATAACAGGCCTTAAATATATTTTTTCTTCAGATCTCCATTGTAGACGATCTCTTCAGCTCTTACATCCTTTTCCAAGATCTCGGGCACCGGATCTTGCATATCAAGATCTTCCCTAAGAGCTTCTAGCTCATCCTCGGAGTAGCTATAGACCATCTCCGCTCCCAAAACACCTTCCAAAAACTGGAGGGTCTTGAGTTTATCAATCTCCTCTTTGACATTTTCGCCTTCGATGGTGACGATGATATATCCCTTTTCATCTACAATATGGATATCACATACTCCACTCTCTTCGACTCTCTTTCTTACCGCCTCTAGATCTTGCGGATTGCAGCGAACCACACAACTACTGAGTGTCATTTCAACCTCCATTTTTTGATTTCTCCCGTCTCGCTTCCGGTGATAATCGTCTTTTCATCTTCGAAACGGACGACATTGACGATATTCTTGTGGCCTACCAGCCTATATCGAAGACTTAAGGAATTGGTATCCAAGACCTTCAAGATATATTTCTCGTTATCTCCGTAGACAACCAAGGCGTTATCGGGGCTCAGTCCCGTCACGTAGATGAAGAAGTCCGGATTCTTCACCACCTTCGTCGCGCCGCTGATAATGTCGTAAAGAGCCAGCGTCTTATCGGCGCGGCTACCAGCAGCGACTAGGTTGTCGTTGATATAGATGGAGAGGATTTTATCCTTGTTGATATCTTTGAAAGCCTTCACTTTTTGTAAAGTCTTAGGATCAATGACGACTACTTCACCACCTTCATCTCCTATAGCGATATATTTCCGATCCGGATCCATCGACATCACCGAGTAAAAATACTCCCCTGCTTTTGCTTTTTTGAGCACTTTTTTCGCCTCTAGATCATATAGCACCACCTCGTCACTCATGAGGGCCAAGACCGCTCTTTTCTCATCCACGAACTTCGCCGCCTTGGCATACATCATCTTCGATTTGTCCAGTACGTTGATCTTCTTGCCATCTCTATACAAAAAGAGCTCACTATAGCCATCTTCTGCTTGAGCCAGATACAAAATGGTGCCATTTACGTAGTCAATACTATAAATATCAGCATTATTGAGCTCTCCCATAAAATCCTTGATCTGGCGAACTTTGATCTCTTTTTGGATGGAGAAGTTTTGATCTAAGACAAGCACCCTGCTAGCATCCGTGGCAATAAATATCTTCCCATCCCCCAAAACCATATCAAGCACCGCACCTTCAATCTTTGCCTCTTGAATAGGCTTGAGATCCACGCCAAATAGTGAAAGTGCCACCAAAATCAGAGCCAAAATCTTTTTCACGTTATCCCCTCCCATCGTATCGCTTGCGTCGGACACACAGCCATACAAAAGCCACATCCGTTGCAAACATCGCTTATCTGCGGATTGAAAAGCCCCGTAAAGTCGATCGCCCTTACGTCGCAGATATCCTTGCACATGCTACAAATTGTCTTTTGCCACGCGAGACATGAAAGCATATCGATTTGAAGCTTTGGAAGCTCTTTTTTGGCTTCAAGCCTGAGCACACCTGGCTCACACACCTTCGCGCACTCATCACAAAAGGTACAGCCAGACTCTGAAAAGTCCAAAGCAGGCTTCTCGTCTGTTATGACAATGATCGCCTCTTCACAAGCCTCTATGCATGGCTTGCTTTCACACTCTTTGCACTTTTCAAAATCGACTAAATCTTCATAATAGGGAGGAAAAAGCAGAGGCATCTCCTCCCGTTTTTGGGGTCGAAGCAAGGAAGAGAAAAACTCTCTTCTTTGCATTACTGTATACCTTCCATAAGTTTCTCGTTCAGGGTAGATTTGTGTTTGTTCTCCGGATTTCTAAACTCTGGCTTAAAGGTATTGGCGACAAGCGGCTTGGCATTGGCTTGTGGCACGTGACACTGGACACAGTTGTAGCGCTGAGGTGCGATATCCTCTTTTTTCGCCATGAGCGTGAGCCTCGCTTTATAAGCTACTTTATCTTCATAGAGATTTTGCTTGATCAACTTTTTCTTTGTATCGAAGAAAAAGTCCTTGAAATGTGTCGGAGGCATCGGTGTCGCTCCCATGCTCTTGGCCACATTTGGCATGTGGCAGCCCAGACAGGCGTTGTTGTTGAGCGTAATAGGCACCAGTCCTTCGATGGAGTGAGGAATGAGCGGCGGCGCGTTCTCGTAACTTCTAGCAAACTTCTTGGATGTACCTGGAGCCGCTTTGGAATATTCTACTGGCGGAGGGGTCCCTCTGTCTCCATATCCTAGCTGAGACTCATCCACTACCTTTTTAGTCTGTGCCGTCACATTTTGTGACGCCGCTCCGCATCCCGCAGCGAAAAGCATCGCAAGTACCGCAGAAACTCCTATGAGTCTTTTAAGTTTCATCTTTCTCTCCTTTTTTTACAAAATAGTGAAGGCTAAATTCGAGGGCGTCATCATCACACACTTCCACACAACGCCCACACAATGTACATTCGCCCATATCCACAAACTGGCTCTTCTTGCCTATCATATAGAGGACCTCTTTTTCCGGACAGACCTCTTTACATTTCATACAGAGCGTACAGTTAGGCTGATTGTGTCTGACCCGAAAGAGGTTGTATTTCCCTATAAGAGAGTAAAAACCTCCCAACGGACAGATATGACCACACCAGCCATTTTTGAGTATGAAAAGATCAAACAAAAATATGGTCACGATCGCAGCCCATCCAAAGCCCATGCCAAATATCAGCCCTCTGTGGGTCATGGAGATGGGACTGACCATCTCAAAAGCTGCAGTACCTAGAATAAATGAGAGAATGAAGCTAAGCCCCATCACCCAGTAACGGATGTTGCGGCTAGCCCACCACTTCTTCTCATATTTGTCTAGCTTCCATTTGCGTCTGAGATAGTTGGCCAAATCAGTGACCATATTGACAGGACAAACATAGCTACAAAAGGCTCTACCGCCAATAGCAGCATAAAAAAGAGCGATAATTATTGCTCCAATGATCGCATCGGCAGCTATCAAACTACCGGTGGCAAAGATCTGCAACACCGCATATGGATCGGCCAAAGGTATTGTCTCAAAAAGACTAGAAGAGCTAAGATTGCCCTGCAAAATTTTCCAGCCCCAAAGATTCGCGCCTATGTAAAGGATAAGGATGGTGATTTGAGTGAGTCGTCGAATGATTAAGAAGCGATATTTTTTCCAGAAATTACTCAAAGTCGATCCCTTCATTGAGAGTGTCAACCGCGCTTTTTTTGCTTCTTTCGGTCACGGTGGTCTCGATACCGCTGCTGCCTCTTAATCGCTCTTCGTCACTCTTCTCCCATCCTTTTACATAGTGCTTTCCGACTTTACCCAAAGCCACATCTCTTGGCAATACCTTGATAGCTGCGATCTCTGTGACGCATGCATGCTCGCAAAGCCCACAACCGGTACAATAGTCTGGATCGACCACCGGCAAGAGCTTGGCGTGCTTGCCTGTGCGTTCGTTCTTGCGATACTCCATATAGATGGCTTGATCGAGCAGAGGACATGCCCGGTAGCACGCATCGCACTGGATTCCCCAAAAGGCGATGCAGCTCTTCATGTCCACGATCGCCACACCCATACGCATTTTCGTGATGTCAAAGATCAATTCGCCGTTTTTCTCCTCTGTCACGCTCTTTATATCAAGCGCTCCAGTAGGACACGGCGGCACGCAAGGAATATCATCGCACATATAGCACGGGATATCCCTCGGTATAAAGTAAGGCGTCCCTAGAGGCTTGTGATCTCCAGGTTTGGCCAGCATGAGCGTATCATAAGGACAGGCTTCCACACAAAGCCCGCACTTGATACAAAGGCTAATAAACTCATCCTCTTTCCTAGCTCCCGGAGGTCGAAGCGTCAGCGGCGCGGCCTTGGCCTCGTCCACATAGGCGCTCCACAAAAATCCTCCAGTCGCAGCGATGGCCACATTTTGGGCCATCGATACCAAAAAGGCTCTTCTATTTTTATCCATTTTCCCCTCCCCTCAAAGGGTTTTACGCCTTATAGATCTTGACCGCACATTTTTTGTAGTCGGTCTGTTTAGAGATCGGACAGGTCGCATCGAGAGTTACCTTGTTGATGAAGACCCGCTCATCGAACCAAGGCACGAAAACAAGTCCTCTTGGTGGTCGGTTACGACCTCTAGTCTCAACTCTGGCTTTGACTTTTCCTCGTCGTGACTCGATCCAGACGAGATCCCCACGCTTGACACCTCGCTTCTTGGCATCCTCTGGATGCATGTAGCATAGTGCTTCTGGGACCGCTCGGTAGAGCTCAGGTACTCTCATAGTCATAGTACCACTGTGCCAATGCTCAAGTACCCGTCCTGTACAGAGCCAAGTATCGTATTCGTTGTCTGGAGTCTCAGGTGGCTCCATATAAGGTCTTGCGAAAATCTTCGCTTTGTTTGGTAGATGGATTTTTGGTTTGTTCTTATCTGGTCCTGTCAAGCTACCTTGTGGAATAGTCTTGAGCGCGTGTCCGTAGAACGCAAACTCTCCCTTGACATGGCCAAGCTCTTTCTCTCTCTTGGCGTATGGATCGTAGTTGACATTGAATCGCCAAGGCGTATCTTTTCCGTTGACCACCGGCCAGCGAAGTCCCCGCACTTTGTGGTAGACATCGAACGGCGCATAGTCGTGGGCTCGTCCCGCACCAAATTTTCGATACTCTTCCCACATCGCTTTTTGGATGAAGAATCCATATCCTTTGAAAGGTTTGCCATCTGTGCCGATGACATTTCGCTTATCACCTTCGGCTTCGGTATTGCCAAATCCCTCACCAATTGGATCTGGCCATTTGAAAGATTTGTAATAGTCATTGGCAAAAAGGACGTCAAAGAGGGTATCCTCCGGACTATATCCCATCTTTTTGGCCTCTTCAAGGACATTTGGAAGCACGGTGCCATCTGGAAGCTTGTGCTCTTTCCAGACATCTTTGAGCTTAAAGCGCTTAGCAAACTCTGTATATTGCCATAGATCTGGCATCGCATCACCCACAGGCGTGACCTGCTGTCTCCAGTGCTGCGTTCGTCGCTCTGCATTGCCATAGGCTCCCCATTTTTCATAGATCATCGCACTCGGCAAGATAAGATCAGCCACCTTGGCACTGATTCCTGGATATCCGTCGCTGACGACGATGAAGTTGTCCATCGTTCTTGCAGCTTTGATCCAGTGGTTGGCGTTGGCAGTGTCTTGCCATGGGTTACACACATGCACCCATGCAAACTTGATCTTGCCATCTTCTAGATCTCGCATGATTTTGACAATATGACTTCCTACTTTTGGATTGAGGGTTCCTTTTGGAAGCTTCCAGATCTTTTCGCTGATCGCTCGATGTTTTGGATTGAAGACGACCATGTCGGCTGGAAGTCTGTGAGCAAAGGTCCCGACCTCTCGTGCAGTACCACACGCACTTGGCTGACCTGTGAGTGAGAACGCTCCATCCCCTGGCTTGGCCTGCTTACCAAGCAAGAAGTGCACTACGTAGCTAAGCTCATTATCCCATGTTCCTCTGGTGTGCTGGTTCATACCCATTGTCCAGAAGCTGACGACCTTGCGTCCTTTTTCCACATAGAGATCTTTGAGTCGCTTGAGCTTAGCTTTGAAGCTCTCAAGGCTCTCATCTGGATCACCTTTGGCCACTTGAGCTACATAATCAAGGGTATATGGCTCTAAAGACTTCTTGAACTCTTCGAAGCTGATCGCCCAGTGTTTGCCTGCCGCTTTGGCATGCTTCATCTTCATCACATCCACATTACCATAGCCAAAAGGAGCCAATGCTCTCTTCTCAGCGTCACTGAGTTTTTTATGGTCTTGTTTCCAGATTGTCTCCATCTCTTTTTTGGAGTAGCCAAGCTCTTCGGCATGCTTTGGATTTCTCATACCATAGCCGATATCTGGATATCCGGTAGCAAAGACGGTGTACTCTTTGACAAAATTCCAGTCGATAGCATCTGGATGATCATAGACAATACTTCTAGCAATATAGTTCCAGATCGCTACGTCGGTGTTTGGCTTGAAGATGATTACATCATCCGCCAGGTCACAGCTTCGGTGGGTAAAGGTCGAAAGAACAACCACTTTCACCTTCTCTGGATTAGAGAGCTTTCTATCGGTACAGCGCGCCCATAGGATCGGGTGCATCTCTGCCATATTCGAACCCCAAAGGATTATAGTGTCAGTAAGCTCGATATCATCGTAACATCCAGCAGGCTCGTCGATACCAAACGTCTGGATGAAGCCTGCAACTGCACTCGCCATACAGTGGCGCGCATTAGGGTCGATGTTGTTACTTCGAAAGCCCGCTTTCATGAGCTTGGCAGCAGCATACCCCTCTTGAATGGTGTACTGTCCAGATCCAAAAAAGGCCACACCGGTAGGCCCAAGCTCTTCGTAGGCTTTTCTAAACTGCTTCTCCATCTCATCGAACGCTCGCTTCCAGCTGACTGGGCGGAATTTTCCTTTTTTGTCGAATTCACCCTTGTCATTCATTCTTAGAAGCGGCGTCTTGAGTCTGTCAGCCCCATACATAATCTTAGCGGTGAAGTACCCTTTGATACAGTTGAGCCCGCGGTTGACCGGAGCGAGAGGGTCACCTTTGACCGCGACGATACGATCGTCTTTGGTAGCGATCATGATCCCGCATCCGGTACCGCAGAATCGACAAACCGCCTTGTCCCAGCGCCATCCTTTCTCCGCTTCTTTGCTTGCGGCCTCCAAATCTTTTGGAACCGAAAGCCCTACCGCACTAGCAGCCGCAGCCGCAGCCGTGCTCTTTAGAAAGTCCCTTCTACTAAGTGCCATTGAAGCCTCCTCTTATGTCGCTTATAATTTAAGCTTATTTATACACACTATCAATTTTACAGACATTATCATTATTAATCCTTGACATAAATCAAATTTAATAAAACTTCTTTAGAAAAAATAAAGACAAATTTTCTCTTAATTTGATTTGCATCAAAATTTTTTTAATTAAATTTGGATAACATTAAAAAATTTCAAACAAAGGAACCATCATGACCTATCCATCTTTTTTCGATGAAGTCGATTCGATTCTTCTATATGATCCGTTGGCGGATTTTTTGGGGGCAATCGAAGCAGGAGAGACAGAGATTCGTTATATCGACGCTGTCAAATTTGCAGGCCACTCATGCCCAACGGTAGCTGGGGCATACCTCATGGCCAAATTGGGGCTAGAGTATCTCTTTCCAGATGCTCTGCCTATTAGAGGAGAGATAGAGGTCTCTATCAAAGGGGCCAAAGCCGAGGGGGTCAACGGTGTCATAGGCAACCTCATCGCCTATATCTGTGGTGTCAGCGACGAGGCGGGATTCAAAGGGATCGGCGGCAAGTTCAATAGAAGCGGCAAGCTTCACTACGGCGCCGATATAGATGGGGAAGTGCAGCTAAAGATAGCTGGCAGCGACAAAAAAGTGGATCTAAGCTACGACCCCTCTGTCGTACCGCCAAATCCTCAGATGAAGGAGCTGATGCAAAAGCTTCTTAGCGGCAACGCTTCCATCGAAGATCGAAAGAGCTTCCAAAAGATCTGGCAAGAGAGGGTCAAAAAGATCCTCCTCACCAAAGAGCTCTGGCCTCAGATGATCAAGATCTCATAGCATATCGACCACGCAGCGCAGCTTTTGCTGCGCCTCCTCATTCTGAGCCAACATACGGTATAAAATATCTTTCATAGAATAGAGATATCGCTGCTTTTGAGTCAGGAGCCTATGGAGATCTTGTTCGTATCGCAACACGGTATAAAAGGCCTTGCGCAGATCTGTGGTAGAAAAGCCTGGGGAGTACTGGAGAGCTTCATTTCTTAGATCCAAAGCCACGCCAAATCTTCGTGCCTCTTTTCGCAGCTTGGCTATCCAGTAATTGAGCTCCTTTTTTCTTTTATAAAAATATTTGGCTTTCGTAGATCTAAAAAGTCTTTTATAGAGCCATTTTCCTTCTACTATTTTATAGTAGAGATCTTTGAAAGCCCTCTGTTGCGTCAAGGAGTAGCGATCTTTATAAGGCTCCAAGGCCATCGAGGCCTCACAACTGCTACTTGCACCATACTGCTCTTGATAAGGGTACTCATCATAACTGCCCGGAAGGGCGATATTTCGGCCAAAAAGCACCCCAAAGACCAAAAGCGTTAACACAAACACCCTCATTCTCTCTCCTTTTTTGCTAAGTATAAAACTTTTTTGTGGAGAGATCGTGAAGTTAGCGCCGTATGTAGGTAAAATGCTCCTCTCCGCTTTGGGCGCTGTAGACCTCATAGCCCTTTTTGCGCAGCTCGTCGATGAGAGGCTCGGGGCGAAAGTCGGCTTTGAGCAAGATCACATCCCCCTTTTTGGCCTCTTTGAGCTTTTTCATCACCTCGGCCAGAGGGTTTTTGCCCTGATCGAGCAGCTCGTTGGCGTCAAGCACGGCGACCGGCTCCTCGGTGACCCATTCGGGCACCGGCTCTTCTTGCGTCTCTTGGCTTTCTACCTCTACCGGCTCCAGCCCCACCGCCTCTCGGATCTTGTTGAGCAGATCTATCGGATCCATACCTCCTACGATCGCCGCTTGTTTGATAGAGGCGATCCTAGCAACCGTGCGGCGCAATACCGGGTTTTTGAGCTTTTTGAATTTTGGATTGATACGAATGAGCTCATCCTCCAAAAAGGGGTAAGCCTTGAGCAGATCGTAAATCTTGGTCTGCAATGTTATCTCCATACTTTCTCTCCTCTTTTATAGCGCAAAAACATCACCGCAAAATCTTTGACAATAAGACCCAACGAGTAGATCCACAACAGATCGAGCACCCAGTATCTGGGATAGTCCAGATAGAAGTAGAGCACCGGCAGTCCGAGGACGATCGGCCACTTCATATAGTAAAAAAACAGAATTCCGGCACCGTAGATATGGCGCAGTAGATTTTTAATTTCCCGCACCCAAAGCCTTCTTCACAGCGTCGCTGGCCATAGAGATGTTCCACGGCGGATCCCAGACGATCTCCACCGTCGCCTCCTTCACGTCGGGAATTCTCTCCACCGCCTCTTTGACCCACTGCTGCATCATCTGGTGCAAAGGGCAGCCTCTTGTAGAAAGGGTCATCTTGACGTGGACGTTGTTCTCATCATCTACGTCCGCATCGTAGATGAGCCCCATATCCACGAGATTGAATCCGACTTCGGGATCGATGACCGTTCGTATCGCATCATATACTTGATCTTTTGTGACTTTTGCCATTACTCACTCCTAAAATTTAGCATCCATTTCACGCTGGTGGCCAAAAAGATGGCCCCCGCGAACAAAAAGCTGGCACCGGCTTTGAAAAGCTCTTGGTTGACGCTGAGCAATCCGATACCCACCAACAAGGCACCCGCAGCACTAAACCAAAACTCGAATTCCGCTTGGCGCTTGGGATACATCTCGTGCAGCATAGGCACCTTTTGCTTGCCCACGAGGGGGCTGAAGCGATGGAACCAGACCAAAAAAGGGACGATCTTATATAGATGCCCGTTGATCAAAAAGGCGAAGAATACGAACAAGAACCAAAAGGAGGCATGCAGTACGCTATCAAGCGTAGCGCCGCTAAGGATATAGATAAATCCCAAAACCACCGCCAAAGCGAAACTGCCGTATCCAAAGAGTATGGACTTGTACCAGATGTCGAGCTCCTTGCGCACTCTCGTTTTGTAAATAAGATAGATCTGATAGAAGTAAAAAGCTACCGAGAGTATGGCCAAAAGATAGCCGATCTGGCTCAAAAAATCCGCTCCTACAAAGCTTCCCGCAAAGACCAATCCCACCGCCCAGATCATGAGCTTGAAGGCGATATGGACCGGCTTTTCGTCAAATCCGTGAGCAAGACCGAACATCGGCAGCAAAACCAAAGAGATGCCGTAAATGGTCAGGAGCACATACCCACCCACCACCGCGAAGACGTGTGCCTTGAGGATTTCGCCGATATCGACGCTCAAAAAGCCGCTCAAAGTCAAAGCGAGCAAAAAGCCGCTCACGATCCCCAAAAGCAAGAAGATGTTGGAGACTTTGACCGCTTTGACGACGATGGTGCTGAGCTTGGTCTTTTTGATGGTCAAAAAGACATCCACGGCGAAAATGATCATCGCCGCCAAGACCAAAACCCCGCCAAAACTAAGCACAATCGGATCGAGCCAAAATCCGACGATGAGCCCGATAGTGCCAAACAGCAGCAACGGAAAGATCACATAGTACCAATCGACGCTAAAATGCCCCGTCTCCAATACTACGGGCACCAGCTGGGCCATAGCGCCAAAAATAATGGTCATTACATATCCAAGCAAAAAGAGATGGATCCATCCGGCGACTCTAAGCTCGCTGAAGTGGAAATCGGGGCTATAAAAAAGAAGCGCCGCCATGCTCAGCAGATAGAAGATCACCCCCGCTACGAAAAAGGGGGCGATGAGGCGAAAAGGCGGAGCAAACTCCTTTGAGATGTTGAACACGCCCTCTCCTTATCCGTGGCAGTGGCTATCGTTCAGATCCGCCCTCTCGCTCTCTCCGGGCTTGTAACTAAAGACGAGCTTCACTCTACCGTCATCCAACTCCTCTTTTTGGATGTCGTAGTTTTGCTCTATTTTGTTGAGGAGCCCCATAGGCATCTTGTGGTTGATCATGATAAGCTTGGTGTTGGGGTCCGTGACGAGTTTGAGTCCGGCCATTGCATTGACCATCGGCTCGGGGGGACCGCATCGGGAGGTATCGAAAGCGTAGTAGGTGGTATCCCCTTCGCTCCATCGATAAAAATCGACCGTCGCCCCTTCGACAGGGACTTTTTGGGCGTTTTGTGGAATGAGTGACATCTTCGCTCCTTAAATGAGATAAAATTTGTCTGAATTTTATCCCAGAGCCACGGAAATGTCATTGATTCAAATCAAGCTACTCCTCGCTGGCGAGCTTGAAGATGTCACCAAAATCCTCAACGAAACTCTTGCAACGATCGCAAATAAGCTCACCTCGGTATGGAAAAGGGGTCTTGCACTCTTGGCAAATTTTCAACGTATGCTCGATGAGCTCCTCACCTCTATCGAAAGCCCAAGAGATGATGTCGATCTCCTCTTTGTCGTGAATCGATCGGGGCTTGCAAATATCGTTGCAGATACTACAATCGATACATTTGCCGCTTATAAACCAGATAGCCGTGCCCTCTTTTGCGAAAAAAAGAGCGCTTGTTGGACAAAACTGGACACAATCGCCACAATTGGTGCAGCTTGTATCTATCGATTTATTAGCGATGAAGCTAAAGTCGGTGGTGATGCGCTTGTTGGGCAGATCGGTATCGGCTTTGACGCTGTTTTTAAGAAGCGTGAGCTTCACGGGCACGCGGCTCACAGCACTTTTAAGATCACTTAGACGCTCCTCTCTTGCTACCTCTTTGGCCGCGCCGAAAATCGCTTTGAAAAAGCCTCGTCTCGAATCCTCGAAACGCTCTTCGTCGATACTCTTCTCTATCCCAAGCTCTGCTACGAATCGATTGGCCTCGTCGATACGGCTTTTGATAGAGTTTAGCGTCTTATTTTCAGGATTGAGCTCGCACCCTTCGCAGTGGCTAAGATCGCAGGCCACTTTGGCTTTGCGCAGCAACAAAGCGCCAAAATGCTCGCTATCGAAAGCGCTTAGACACGGGATGTCTTTTTTGCAGCTCAACAAAACCTCATCACCGCTTTGGCGCACAATGTAATCGTTCGGATCGAAAAACTCCAAAGATAGAGCTTCGGTAGGACAAACACCTAGACAGACGCTACAATTGGTGCACTTCTCAAAATCGATAGAGAGCCTTTTTCGATCGAAGAAAAAGGCATCTTTTGGACAAATTTCTAGACACTCGCAACAATCGTTGTGAAA
>PUXX01000020.1 GCA_009659895.1 Campylobacterota bacterium | reverse complement strand
TTGCTCCCGTAGCTCTCCGTGGCGTCGATCCCGTAGAGCCTCAGCCTCTTATCGTCCCATTTTAGCGTATCCCCGTCTACCACCACGAGCTCCGAGCATATCACCTCCCCGGTATATACACGAAGCCTGGGTGCCGTCTCTGCCCATAGAAAATCGCCCACACCAAAATCCCGACTATCCACCAAACGCCTCTCACGACTCTCCTTTGCCAAAAATATCGCTTCATATTCTAATGAACTTTAACAAACAATTAATCCTTTAACGATATATTTTTCATATGCAAAATAGAAGAAAAGTTTTACTGCTTGAAGATGATGAGCTTTTGAGCGAAACGATCGAAGAACTCTTACATGACAAATATGAAATTGTCAGAGTCTCTAATGGTCTAGAGGCTCTAGACGCTCACTTTGGTGAAACTTTCGATCTCTATATCCTCGACATCAACGTCCCAAAACTCAATGGCAAGGAGTTTTTGCGCTATTTGAGGGAAAAGGGAGACGATATTCCAGCCATTTTCATCACCTCCTACACCGACAAAGAGACCCTCAAAGAGGCTTACGAAGCAGGAGCGGACGACTATATCAAAAAGCCTTTCGACATCGACGAGCTTCTCTACCGCATCGAAGCGATCCTCCACCGCTACAACAACACCGAAGACCTCATCCACCTCACCGATGATTGCGTCTACGACACCAAACAACGTGCCATCATACGCAACGGCGAAAAGATCATCCTCCCCGTCAAAACCTTCAAGCTCCTCGAACTCCTCATCAAAAACCAAGGCAAATGCACCACCATAGACGAGATCATCAATCACCTCTGGCACCCCAGCGAGGAGCCAAGTATTGGCTCCATACGCATCTACATCAACCGCATTCGCAAACTCATCGGCAAAGAAAAAATCAAAAACATCAAAGGCGAAGGCTACATCCTAGACCTCTAAATTAATAAAAACTTAATACAAACTTTCTATCATTCTTTAAAACAAAACCTAAGGAGCACTTATGGCATCTTTTAAAGCATTGGGTCTGAGTCTAGTGGCCTCCATATCCCTATTCGCCGCCACCGCCGATAGTACCTACGTCAAAGAGCTTATCAGCTACCTCCAAAATAGTGAGTTCACAATAGATGGACGATATTATATGTATGATTTCAACCACAACGGCAAAATTGAGGCCAATGACTGGCTCTTTGTAGCCTCAAATGGTGAACCTTACCAGCTTTTTGGTGATCCTCAAAACGGCATAGGAGATTTCAAATGGAAAAAACTGGACTCCATACCCCAAGATATCGATCTCGCACATCCTAGCGCTCTTTTTAGCTTCATCAATTTTCCTTTAGATCAAGAGCGCTACCATACCAATGCTTACTCATGGATCGTCATCGCAAACAATGATGTCTACAAATTGATGGATAAAAAAGAGATCAATGGAGCCCCAACATTTGACTATTTAGATATAGATGGTGATAGCATCCCAGATCCTCTCCCAGATCTGACTCCCCAGATCCAAGGTAGCAAGATCCTTTTTGCAGCGACACAGTCCACCACACCCAAAACTCTCCTCTTCTACGGCTTTACTGATCAAAGCGCTCTTGGAGGCATCAAAAATATCCGTATCATCGATCCGGCAAACCCAACCCAGATCCTCTATCAAAACGACGACACCACCGACGTCAGACGCCCTGCCATCACCACGACGATAGACTCTTATGACCCGGCCACACACCGATACAGCGGACTGAAGATGAAGTATGTCCATTTCGTCTCCCAAGGCGTCCCCTACAAGGTCGATCTCACAAGCTCTCCAAATCCCATTCGCACAAGCAACGCCACTCTCAATACCTCCCGCCAGCTTCGCTATACTGATATCGAATATCTCGGCACCAAGCAGTATCTCACCGCCAAGACCAAAGATGGCAAAGAGGTGTTGATCACCCCCGAAATGGGACCAGGCGACACCCCTTTGCCCTTTACAGGCAAATCGCTCGTAGATGTGACCTACCCATCCTACGGAGCGGCGATAGACGGCTACTTGGTAGAGGATGAAGAGAACAAAAAGCTTCAAAAGTGCTCACTTGACATGCAAAGATGCACTGATATCCTAACATACGACAAATCCTTGCGCACCGTGGGCAATGTGCAAGGATCGACCAAGCTCATCCTCCTCGTAGATGGCGACACCTACGCCTATGATCGAGCCACCAACCAAGCTACGAAGCTCGCCGTAGTCCTACCTCCTCGTGTCGGACACACTACCCCCTACGCACTCAACAAAGATACGCTCTACTACGTCAAAGACGGCAACCTCTACAAATACAATCTCAATGAAAAGCAAGAAGTGCAGATAAGCTCTGGTCTCAAGGCAGCTCGAATTCGCCTCTTTACCGACGATATGGTCATCATAGCCGACGACGACTATATCTACGCCGCCAAAAAAGACGGCTCCACCCCAAAAGCGATGCTTCTATCCCAGATGACCGAAACCAGAGGCCATAAATACGACTACCGCCTCGCGGGCACCAGCAAATACTACATCTACAACACCTTCGCCCTCAATCCAGATACGGGCAAGATGCTTCTAAGAGCCTGTCTGCTTGAGGGCACGAAAGTAGAATGCAAGGACGACAGCTTCTGGGCCAACGTCATGATAGCCCAGCCAGAAGGGACAATGGATTTTGACGCGAGCTACTACTATACACCATACAAGTTCGTCCGAGTAGACAACACCGACAATTACGGAGGTGGCACACTCAAAGCGGTCAGCGCCGACAATCCTTTGGAAGATGGCATCACCCTTGGCACCGCACCGATTTATAACTTCCAGACTTTTGTCAACTCCGGCTATAAAAATGAGTTCGTCAACGAAGGCGGATACGTGATGCTCAACGCCAAACACGATCTCAAATACAAAGGCGAAACCTTCCTCGCCAATCTCGATCAAGCCAACTCCCTCATCAACATCACCAACGAGCCGATCCCAAGTGATGATGAAATAAACGGCGGACGAAGCCACTGCCACGGACGCTACTGTGCCACTTGCCACAGCTTTGCCGGAGGTAAGCTCTACGCCTCATGGGATAGCAATAGATCCAAATACAAAGACCTCTCCAAAGATCAGCTTGGTAAATATACGGTTCAGTTTCGCTTCGCAGACAACACTACCCTTAGAGCCGTGATCAAAAAGGGTCAGGGCGAAAACTTCAACACACCTCTTGAAAACTTGGTGGGCAAAGACTTTACCGCCGAAGTGGTCAATATCGAAACGGGCGAAGTGACCAACCACTCCGATGAGCTTAGCCACAAAGGAGCGGAGTATTTTGATTGCAACTACTGCCACTATCGCTATGGACCTCGAAATGATGCACCGGGCGTCATCACCGTAGAGCCTATCGAGTAAGGGTGCTTTATGAAAAAGTTAGCGCTCCTTCTTGTGGCTTTGTCTCTTTTTGGGATGGATAGAGGTTTGATGAGCAAGCTTGGCATCCAAGAGAAGGGAGTCTATGTGATAGACTTCTTTGCTTCTTGGTGTCACTCCTGCCAAAAGGAGCTCCCGCTCCTCAACGCCATGGATTCCGTCCAAATCATAGGCGTCGATGTGGATGAGAATATGGATGATGGCAAGGCTTTTGTCAAAAAACTTGGCCTCAAATTCAAAGTGATCTACGATCCAAAAGGAGAGATCGTCTCTAAGTTCGATCCTCCCGGTATCCCAGCTCTATACATCATCAAAGACGGCGAAGTCGTCCACTCCATCATAGGTGCCAGACCCCATATCGATAAAGATCTGGCCAAAATCCTCAAGGAGCTTCGATGAGATGGGCGCTCCTTATAGCCCTGCTCTTTGGAGGATGCAGCGTCCAAAACGTCAAGCCGTGGCAAAAGGCGACACTGGCCAAAGAGGCCTTCAACCAAGGAGCATGCAGCAAAAACTACACCAAGTTTCAAAACCACGTCTACTTCTCTAAAGAGGCCTCCAAAGGAGGAGGCGGCGTGGCCGGAGGAGGATGCGGATGCAACTAAAGTCCATCGCTCTTAGTGCCCTGCTCCTTGGCTCGCTCCACGCCCAAGACTCCGTAAGCCTCAACTACATCTACTACGACGAGGATAGCGGAAGAACCACGATCAAATCGCCCCATCTTCATATCACCAAAGAGTTTGGCACCGACTATGTAGCGGAATTCTCCTACGCATACGACAGCGTCTCGGGAGCGAGCCCCACCTTCTACGACGCCGCCAGCGGCGCTTCGGCGAAGGTCCCAAAAGGGGTGCTCCTGCCCCAAGATATCGTCTACGGCGATATCCCTTACGAGGATCAGCGCCGATCCTACCAAGCGCTCCTGACCAAAAGGCTTCCCCAAAGCAGAGACGAGATAACCCTTGGCTGGAGCTTTTCCAAAGAGCACGACTATATCTCCCGTGAAGCCTCTTTGCAGTATCTGCACTACACCGATAGGAGCAAAAACCGCTCCCTTACCTTTGGCATCTCCTATCAGCTCAACCACCCAAAAATCTACTGCTTCTTAAATACCGGCGACTGCGACAGCGAGACGGGAGCCAGCGTCAAGACCAAGCGGCTTGAAGTGATTAGCACCGAGGTGGGGATGACTCAGATTCTTACCAAAACGTCACTTGTGAAGGGATCGCTCTTTTTCATAGGCGAAAACGGCTATCTTAGCAATCCTTACATGCGAGTCGTACGCTATTACGATAGCTACGCACCCCAAATCACACCTGAGCGCAAACCCTCCGAGCGCCAAGCCTATGGGCTCACTATTGAATATAAAAAGGCTTTTGGCGATATCTACACATCCCTTCACTACCGGCTCTACCACGACGACTGGGATATCACCTCCCACACCATCACGAGCTCCTTGACAAAAGAGCTCACCAAAGCCCTCCTTGGCACATTCAAGCTTCGCCTCTACACCCAAAGCGAAGCCGAGTTTTACAGCGGCGCCAAAGACTACTTCACCGATCAAAAATACGCCTCCAGCGATCGGCGGATCAGCTCTTTTAGCTCCACCGAAGCGACCCTTTGTCTTCGATACCGGTTTAATGATACAATAGCCTTCAACGTAGAAGGAAGCTTCTACCACCAAAAATATTTCGACGCCGCCTACGGCTCGATAGGAGTGGAGTATCGTTTCTAAACATATCTACCGCTTTCGGGCAATGAGCACGGAGTGCGAGCTTCGGCTCTACGCCCCCAAGCCAAAAGCCGACGAGTGCGCCAAAGCGATTCTTAAAGAAGTAAAAAGGATCGAAAAGCGCTACAACTACTACGATCCTACCTCGCTTCTTAGCCGCATCAATGCCCGCCAAACCGCCGATCTCGATCCCGAGACCAAATACCTCCTCCAAAGGGCGCGGGAGTTTTATGACAAAACAGAAAAGCTCTTTGACATCACGATCGCCACGATCAAGGAGTGCTACCGCCACAAAAGCCTCGATGAGCTTCACGACTGCCTCCGTCGGCTCACTCCTTACCTCGGATGCGAGCGCTTTAGCATCAAAAAAAACAAGATTTTCTTCGACAACCCTTTTACAAAAATCGATCTTGGAGGATTTGCAAAAGAGTATGCGGTGGATAGAGCATTACTGGAGGTGAAAAAAAGAAAAATCAAAAGCGCTCTTATCAATTTTGGCGGAGACCTCTATCTCCACGGCAAAAAACCAGACGGCTCGCCCTATCGCATCGGCGTCAAGGATCCTAAAAATCCGGACCGCTTCATCCGCTACCTCGAGCTTCACGACTGCGCCGTAGCCACTTCGGCCCACTATGAAAGGGGCTATGAGATAGAAAAAGAGCGCTTCTCCCATATCCTCAAAGGCGACATCACCCTCGCTTCGGCTACCGTCATCGCGCCAAAGTGCTTGGAAGCGGGAGTCTGGGCGACGGCCTCGACCCTTCGCCCATGTATCGACGCGCCCTATCGGCGCGTGCTTATCTATTAGATCTCTTTGGCGTAGGCCTTCTCTCCGTGGGTCGTCTCGTCGAGCCCTTCGGTCTCTTCGTCTTTGCTGACCCTTAGTCCCACTACTTTGTCCACTATCTTGAAGATAACGAATGTCAGCACCACGCTATAGACGCCCACGATAGCGATGCCCGCAAGCTGGGGCCAAAGCTGCGAGAGCCCTCCGCCGTAGAAGAGCCCCTTGACCTCGGCGACTTCCGGCTTGGCAAAGAGCGCTAAAAGGATCGCTCCTAAAATCCCCCCAACACCGTGAACCCCAAAGACATCGAGGCTATCGTCATACTTGAAGCGGTTTTTGAGATAGACCACCGCCCAAAAACAAACAATCGCCGCCAAGATACCGATAATCACCCCGGCAAAAATATCCACAAACCCGCTGGCCGGCGTGATGGTGGCAAGTCCCGCGATAATACCGGTAAAGAGCCCCAAAGAGGTCGGCTTTTTGAACTTGATCCACTCCAAAAGCATCCAGACAAACCCTCCCATAAAAGCGGCGATGGTCGTCACAAACGCGGCGCTCACCGCTTGGGCGTTCATCCCCAAAGCGCTCCCGCCGTTGAAGCCAAACCACCCAAACCAAAGCAGCCCGGTGCCGATAGCCACAAGGGGCAGTGAGCTTGGCAGCATCACCGCCTCTTTCCTGCGCCCAAGCAAGATAGCCCCTACAAGCGCAGAGACGCCGCTCGTCTCATGGACCACGAGCCCTCCAGCAAAATCAAGCGTGCCCATATCGCCCAAAAATCCTCCGCCCCAGACCCAGTGAGCCACGGGAAAATAGACAAAAGTCGCCCAAAGAGCCGATATGAGCATCCAAGCGCCAAACTTCATCCGCTCCACGAAAGCCCCCGCCATGAGGGCTACGGTAATAGCAGCGAAGGTCATCTGAAAAAAGATGAAAAGGTAGTGATAAAGATTCTCAGCCGCGGGAGCGGGATCGCTTGGATTGATGCCTGATAAGAAAAGATACTTCAAGCTCCCCACGATTCCGCTCACATCGGGACCGAAAGCCATGCTATATCCGTACACCAGCCATAAAAAGGAGGTGATACAAAAGGCGACCACCACCATCATCATCGTATTGAGGATGCTCTTGACTTTGGTCAGCCCTCCGTAAAAGAGTGCAAGAGCCGGCATCGTCATCAAGAGCACAAGAGCCGTCGAGGTCAAGATCCATACGTTGTCCGCCGTTACAATCTTCATCGCTTCTCCTTATATCGCCTCATCATCCGTCTCGCCCGTTCGGATACGCACCACTTTTTCGATATCGCTGACGAACACCTTTCCGTCCCCGATCTTACCCGTGCGCGCCGATTCGACAATCTTGTCGATCACCATATCCACATCGCCATCCTTGACTACCACTTCCACCTTGACCTTGGGGATGAAGTCTACCACATACTCCGCCCCTCGGTAGAGCTCGGTATGGCCTTGCTGTCGTCCGTATCCTTTGACTTCGCTCACGGTCATTCCCGTGATACCGGCTTCCGTGAGAGCCTCTTTGACGTCGTCGAGCTTGAAGGGCTTGATAATCGCCTCGATCTTTTTCATCTTCGCTCCTTTTCATTTTGATTGCAAAATTGTATAAAAATTATGCTTTAAATAAAATTATTTTTAAATTGAATAACTAATAAGCACATAAAAGAAACAAATTTGAAATGGGTATTTGAATAATTTTTAAACAATTTTTTGGATAGTTTTTTACTACAATTTCAAAAAAAGCGAAAGGAAGCAGATGAAACTGGGAGAACTCAAGACCGCCGGGCACCTGCCCACCCTCATAGCGGCTTTTTTATACTTCGACTTTAGCTTCATGGTCTGGACGATGCTGGGCCCTTTGGCGACGGAGATCGCCGAATCTTTGGCAAAACACGGCTATATCCTCGATCCAAACCAAAAAGCGACGCTTTTGGCGATCCCGATCCTTGGCGGAGCGATTTTGAGGATCGTGCTTGGATTTTTGGTGGACAACATAGGGCCCAAGAAGACGGCCATCATCGCCCAGCTCGTCGTCATCGCCTCGCTCTTTTATACCTATTTTCGAGGCGAGAGCATCACCTACCAAGAGCTCTTGGCCGTCGCCTTTGGCTTAGGATTTGCCGGAGCCTCCTTCGCTGTGGCTTTGCCACAAGCTGGGCAGTGGTATCCCCCAAGATTGCAGGGCCTTGTCTTAGGACTCGCGGGAGCTGGCAATATCGGCGTGGTCATAGACTATATCTTCGCGCCAAAAATCGCCGAAATCTGGGGATGGCCTACGGTCTTTTTGGTAGGGGGGATTTTATCTACCATCATCCTCATCACCTACATCCTCATGGCCAAAGACGCCCCGCCGGAAGTCTATCAGCCAAGAAAGAAGAAGCTCAGCGACTATTTGAAGCTCCTTAAAGACAAAGATACATGGTGGTTTAGCCTCTTCTATGCGGTCAGTTTCGGCGGATTCGTGGGGTTTGCCAACTATATGAAAGTCTATCTCATGAACGTTTACGCCGAGGAGATGGCAGAGATCGGCATGAAGATTTTGGGCGAGAGCAACGTCAAAGTAGTCGCCGGATATTTTGGAGCGCTCTGTATCTTCGCAGGAGCGATGCTGCGCCCCGTAGGAGGCGCCATTGCCGATAGGATCGGCGGCGTCAAGAGCCTCTACATCTTCTTTGGGGCGGTGGCGGCGCTGGCGATCATCAACGCCACGATTGTGGACAATTTCTACATGGCGATTTTGGTGCTCTTTCTCATCATGGCCTTTTTGGGCATGGCCAACGGCGCGGTATTTCAGCTCGTGCCTCAACGATTTGGCAAGGATATGGGCATCATGACCGGTATCGTCGGATGCGCCGGGGGACTTGGAGGAACGGCGCTTGTGAAGACCCTTGGATGGAGTAAAGCGACCTTTAATAGCTACGACGTGGGATTTTATATCTTTGCGGCTATCGTGATTTTGGCTATCATTGGACTTAGTATGGTCAAAACCAGATGGCGAACCACATGGGGCGCCACTGCGGGAGGAAAGATCTAAATGCACTACAAAACCAGCGCCTTCGGCCTCGCTAAAGGCCGCGATTTGGTAGGCGACGACGCCTACGCCGTGCGCATATACGACGATATCGTCCTTGGGATCGTGTGCGATGGTGTTGGAAGCGCCGAAGGGGGGCAAGAAGCGGCGAAGCGGGTGGTCAACTACATGCTCGCCAACTTCAAAAACCGCCCCAAAAGCTGGGATCTCGAAAAGACGATCCTCGCCTTCATCAAAAACATCAACGAAATTCTTTATAAAGAAGGTCTCGCCGAATATGAGCGCCCAGAACTCCTTACCACCCTTTCGATGGTGGTCATCCAAGGCAACAGGCTCTACAGCGCGAACGTGGGCGATAGTCCCATCTATCTTTTGCGAGACGAGAAGCTCCAAAAGCTCTCTTTCGATCATCTTTTGGAAGAGGACTCCAACGTCATCACCCAAGCTATCGGCATGAGCGAAGAGGTGGAGCCCTACTTTTTTGAAAACTTCATCCACCCAAAAGATAAGATTCTCATCGCCAGCGACGGATTGACGGCGGTCTTGGACGAAGAGAAAATCAGATCCAAGCTCAAGTTTGACGCCAGTAGTCTTGTCAAAGCGGCCAGCAAGGAGGTCCAAGACGATCTCCCAGACGACACCAGCGCTGTGGTGATCGAAATCAAAGAGATCGACACCCGCACCCACCTCAAACAGCAAAACCTCCCGATCCCGACCAAACTCAAAGAGGGCGAGGTGATTGACGGCTACCGACTCATCAAACCCCTCATCCAAAATGAACGCACATGGCTCGTAGAGCAAAAGGGCAAGAAGTATGTGATGAAGTTCCCCCTCGTCGAGGCTATCGAAGACGAGGCGGCGCTCGATAACTTCATCAAAGAGGCCTGGAACGCCAAGAGGCTCAAAGCCGGATTCTTCCCAAAAGCGGTCATCCCCAAAAACCGAAGCCGGCGCTACTACATCATGGAGTATATCGAGGGAGAGAGCTTGAAAGATCGCATCAAAAAGCGCCCTTTAAATATCGACGACGGGATCGACTTGGCGAAATTTTTGATCAAAGCTTCGAGCTTCTTGCTCAAATACAACCTCGTCCACGGCGATATCAAACCGGAAAACATCATCATCACCCGCCGCCACGGCAAAGAGGTCTACAAACTGGTCGATTTTGGCTCTATCGTCGATATATTCTCGATCACAAGCCGGGCCGGGACGCCGAGTTACCTAGCACCAGAGCGCTTCAAAGGAGAACCCATCAGCGAAGCGACGGAGATTTTCGCTATCGGCGTGACGCTCTATGAAGCACTGACCAAAAAGTTTCCCTACGGAGAGATCGAGCCTTTTCAAAATCCTATCTTCAAAAGAGCCAAAAGAGTGCGAGAGCTCAACAAAAAGGTGCCCGGATGGTTCGAGGCTATCATCATGCGAGCGATCGAACCCCAAAAGGAGCGGCGCTATCAGCACTATAGCGAGATGGATTTTGAGCTGAGCAACCCAGAAAAGGTCAAACCTTACTTCGATCCCAACGCCTCGCTCATCGAGCGAGAGCCTATCAAGGTCTACAAAGCGGCGTTTGTCATCTCCTTTTTGCTCAACCTTCTTTTACTCTTTTTGTTGCTGAAATAATAAGCAACATTTTTTGCAAAAAAACTATACAATAGACAAAAAAATTTCGGAGAGAAGATGACGGCGGTAGAGAGTTTCATAGGCTACAAAGCCGATACCAATATGCAGTGCGGCAGCTACTCCATCGATCTGCCAAAGCTTCAAGAGGGCGAACAGTATCGATTTGTCTTCGATGCGACCAAGTGCATCGGCTGCCACTGCTGCGAAGTAGCCTGTAATGAGCAAAACAACAACCCGGCCGAGATTAAATGGCGGCGCGTCGGCGAAGCGGAAGGGGGAGAGTTTCCTCATACCCTCCAGCTCTTTTTGTCCATGAGCTGCAACCACTGCATCGATCCGGCCTGTCTCAAAGGCTGCCCCACCAACGCATACGAAAAGATGGACAACGGCATCGTCTTTCATCATGACGAAGTCTGCATAGGGTGCCAATACTGCACTTGGAACTGCCCCTACGACGTGCCGACCTACCACGAAGAGCGCCACATCGTCACCAAGTGCCATATGTGCTACGATCGTATCAGCGCCGATCAGACTCCGGCTTGCGTCCAAGCCTGTCCCGAAGGGGCTATCGAGATCGAAGTGGTCAATAAGAAAGAGTGGCTAGAAGATGCTATCGACCAAGAGGGCAACGCCCCGGGTCTTGTGGATGCTAGGCTTACCAACTCCACGACCCGCTGGATACTGCCTGAAAATATGCCCAAACTCGAACCTCTGGACAAAGAGCTTGTCAAACCGGCTCATAAAGAGCTGCCTTTGGTCTTCATGACGGTGCTAACACAAGTGAGCCTCATTGGCTTTTTAGCCCTTCTCTTAGGCGATCTGGCCGCAAAATTTACCAACCTTCCCCAGCCAAGCTTCATCATGGCTTTTGTGATCTTTTTGCTTAGCGCCTTAGGGCTTCCCCTTTCTGCCCTCCATCTTGGACGCCCCATTTTAGCTTTGACGGCGATGAAAAATCTCAAAACCTCGTGGCTCAGTCGTGAAGCGGCGGCTCTTGGGGCCTTCACAGCGGGAATGGGCGTCGTAGCGGCGATGTATTACTTCAAAATTGATGGTATAGCAAGGCTTTTAGCGGAGCTCGTCACCGCCGCTATCGGGATATACGGAATCTACGCTCAGTCGATGATCTATCGCATCCCGGCCAAGCCCACGTGGAACCGCACCACGACGACCTATCGCTTCTTCGCTACCGGCTATATCGCCATGAGCCTCTTGGCGCTCATTGCCCTTTTTGAAAATGAGCCAAACGTAGCCAATATCCTCTTGGCACTGGCTATTTTATTAGGAGCGGCACAGCTCTATCTCTTTTGGGAGTCTCAGCGCTTTTACGAAAGAGTAGACGAGAGCCACCCCTACTTCTACCAAATAGCAAGAGCCAAGCGGCTTTTAGAGGAGAATTTCAAGAGCCTCTACCACTTTCGCAAGGTCTCCTTGCCTCTGGCCGCTTTGGTGCTGCCGCTCTTTGGGCTCATCGCCATCAACGCCGGAAGCTTTGGCTTTGGCTTCTTATTCGTAGCGGCGGCGGTAGCGCTTGGATTTGTCAGTGAGATCGTAGGTCGACTTCTCTTTTATAGCACCGCTATTAAGACCGGAATGCCCGGCAACTTCTTCGCAGGAGCGCAACGATGATAGGAAAAATCAAAGAGTTCTTAGGACTTGATATCAAAGAGGACAAATACGCCCTCGTAGACGATCCCATCTTTGGCAAGATCGCCAAAGCCAAAAAGCCCGACTTTTGGGTTAAATCGACTTGTGGCTATTGTGGTGTGGGGTGTGGTCTTTACATCGGCGTCAAAGATAGCCGCGCCACCTACACCAAAGGGGACCCCGCCCACGCCGTCAATATCGGCACACTTTGCCCTAAGGGGCTAAGCGAACACCAGATGCTCTACGCCTCCAATAGAGTGCTCTATCCCAAGATCAAAAAGAGCGGCAAACTCACCAATGTCAGCTGGGATGAGGCCTTTAATTACACCGCCCAAAAGTTCAAAGCGATTCAAGAAGCTCACGGCAAAGGAGCGGTAGCGGTGATATCGACCGGACAGCTCTTGACCGAAGAGTTCTATACTCTTGGTAAATTCGTCCAGCTTGGACTCCAGACCAACAACTACGACGGCAATACCACTTTATGTATGGCAAGTGCGGTGATGGGCTACAAACAGAGTTTCGGCAGCGACGGCCCTACCGGCAGCTACGAAGATATCGCCAAAGCGGACGCGGTCTTTGTCATCGGCGCGAACCTCGCCGACAACCACCCTATCATCGTCCACCACCTGATGAAAAACCGCAAAAACAAAAGGATCGTGGTCATCGATCCAAGACGTAGCAAAACGAGCCAACTAGCCGACATCTACGTGCCACTGAAGCCCCGCACCGATTTGGCGCTCCTCAATGGCCTTGCCTATATCATCTGGGAGCAGGGCTGGTATGACGAGCGCTTCATCAAAGATCGCACCAAGGGCTGGAGGGATTTTGTCAAGCATATCCAAAACTACAAACCCGGCGAAGTGGCCCACATCACGGGGCTTGATACCAAGCTCCTCTATCAACTTGCCAAACTCT
>PUXX01000046.1 GCA_009659895.1 Campylobacterota bacterium | reverse complement strand
ATAATGACGGGAGAGTTGGCCTCCTTGGCCGCTTCTAAAACGGCATTACAGGAGTTGGTGCCCACCACGTTGATAGCGGGAAGAGCGAAGTTGTGCTCTTTGGCGTATTCGTAGAGTCTGAGCAGATCATCGCCCCAGACGACGCCGGGCTTTAGAAATTCTCGCACACCCATAGGCTACCCTTTTAGATATTTTTCTTGATTTTAGCTCTTTTTCTCAGTTTCTCCGCTTCAGCTTTGATCTTTTCTTGAAATTTTTGCATCTTGAGCTGCTGCTTGATTTTCTCTTTGACCTGCGCAAAAGGGGTCGTGGAAGCCGGTTTTTTCTCCTCTACATAGATCACATGGTATCCAAACTGAGTCTTGACAGGCTTTTTGGTAAATTCTCCGGGTTTGAGGCTAAAGGCCGCGTCGCTAAAAGGCTTGACCATCTGCCCTTTTCTAAAAAATCCCAGATCCCCTCCTCGCTTGCCGCTGGGGCCTACCGATTTTGTTTTGGCAAGTTCGATGAATTTCTCTTTGAGTTTGCTCTTTGGTGTCTTCTTGAGCTCTTTGATGATATCTTTCGCCTCTTTTTCGCTCTTGACTAAAATATGGCGTGCGTGCACCATCTCAGGCTGTTTGAATTTGTCGATATTCTTTTCGTAAAACTTCTTCGCCTCTTTGTCACTGACCTCGATGGAGTTGTACTGCTTTCTCATCCAGATCTCAAGAGCAAGATCAGATTTGAGTTTCTCAAGGGCCTCTTTGAACTCCTTGCTTCGCTCTATCCCGCTCTTGATCGCTTTTTCTTTCAAGAGCTCTCGCTCGATCGCTTGATCGACCACTTTTTGCTTGATTTGAGGAGGCAACTGATCAAAACTCATACCACTTTGCGCAAGCATGGGTGCGACATCATCCGTCGTGATCTTCTTCCCATTGACCTCAGCGAGCACCTTTCCTGCTACCGCACTGCTAGCAATAAGACTCAATGCCACAAGTCCACCTACAAGATATCTTCTCATTTCCATCCTTTTTGTAAAGTTGTAGCCAAATTATAACTACTTTTCATTAATCAACTACTTCATATTGTGATAGACGTTTTGGACATCGTCATTTTCTTCCAGCATCTCGATGAGCTTCTCCACCTTCGCCGCCGTCTCATCATCTACATCCATCTCGTTGTTGGCCACAAGCCCCACACTGCTCTCCAAGATCTGAGCTCCCGCCTTCTCCACCGCCTCCAAGACCGCGTTGAAGTCCACCGGCTCGGTCTCGATCACCAGCACCTCGTCAAACTCCAAGATATCATTCGCTCCGGCTTCAAGGGCAGCTTCCATTATTTCATCTTCCCTCTCTCCCCTCTCAACACTTATGACACCTTTTTTATCAAACATCCACGCTACGCTTCCGCTCGTACCCAGACTCCCGCCACTCTTGCTAAAGGCATGGCGCACGGCGGCGACGGTGCGGTTTTTGTTGTCGGTGAGACACTCCACCATCAAAGCCACCCCGCCGGGGCCGTAGCCCTCATAGGTGATCTCTTCATATTTGACGCCCGGCAGATTGCCGCTGGCCTTATCGATGGCTCGCTTGATGTTGTCTTGGGGCATGGAGACCGCTTTGGCCCGCTCGATCGCCAGACGCAAAGCGGCATTAGTGTCTGGATTTGGCCCCCCGTCTCGCACGGCGGTCATGATATCACGCACCGCTTTGGTGAAGACCTTCCCCTTTTTCGCGTCCTCCTTGGCTTTGATATGCTTCACTTTCGACCATTTATTATGACCGGCCATAGATTCTCCTAAAACGTTAAATTTGGATAGAATTATATCAAAAAAGGCTCTCTCGATGGTCCGAAGAAAACCCAAAGAGATCGAAGAGATCAAGCGAAGATTTTTGGAGCACTACCCCAAAGCCAAGACGGAACTCAACTACAAAAACCTCTATGAGCTTCTTGTCGCCGTCATGCTCTCGGCCCAGTGCACCGACAAAAGGGTCAACATCATCACACCCAAATTTTTCGAGCGCTTCCCGACTATCGAAGCACTGGCAAAAGCAGATATAGAGGAGGTCAAAGAGCTCATCAAAACCTGCTCCTTTTTCAACAACAAGGCCAAAAATCTGGTAGAGATGGCGAAAATGGTGATGGAAAAGTATGGAGGCAAAATCCCTGAAGATGAAAAAGAGCTCATCAAGCTCCCCGGCGTGGGGCAAAAGACGGCTCACGTAGTGATGATAGAGTATCTGGGCAAAAACCTCATGGCCGTCGATACCCACGTCTTTCGTGTCGCCCATAGATTGGGGCTGAGTGATGCGAAGACTCCCGAAAAGACCGAAGAGGACCTCGTCAAAGCCTTCAAGAGCGATCTGCCGGCACTACATCAAGCGATGGTGCTCTTTGGACGCTACATCTGCACCGCCAAAAATCCCAAGTGTGAGAAGTGCTTCTTGTACGATCTATGTAAGAGCGAAAATAAAAAGCCTATATCTTCGAAAGAGTCCAAACCCCATCCCGCCTCGTAAAGAGCACTTTATCACAGCGGCTCTTGATCTCGTTGCGGCGAAAGTCTCCAAACTTTATCTCAAGTTCTTTGATCAAGGAGCGATCTTTTCGAGCCAGATCCGAATCGGGTCTATCGGCCATGAATCGCTTTAGCGCCTCCAGATCCACCAGGAAGCGCACACTATAGCAGATCTGAGCGCTGGCGTTGCGATCGCTTTTTTCTATCTTTTTGACATCGATCTTTTTAGGCACCAAAATATCGATCGAGCTTCGGGGCATGAAGTGACCGGCCACCATATCGGCTACGCTCCTTTTTGTAAGCTCCCTCTCCCCGCATCCGACAACGAAAAAAACAAAAAGCAGTGCCAGCACCGCCCTTTTCATAGGAGACCTTTGAGGATGGAGTATATCGGCTCGATGTCGGCAATGCGGACTCTTTCTCGAAGGGAGTGGGGATACTCGATGGTAGGACCGATGGAGGCTATCTGCATATCGGGATACTTTTTGGCAAAAACGGCGCACTCAAGCCCGGCGTGGATCGCCTTGAGCGAAGCGCCCCCATAGGGCTCGTAGGCTCTTTGGAGCGTTTGCGCCAAAGGCGTGACCTTTGGCTCCCACGCCGGATACTCGCCGCTCACACTCACATCAAAGCCCAAAAGCTCAAAAAAAGCCCTCTCTTCATCGACAAGCCGCTCAAGCGCTTCGTCGCTATTGGCCCGAAGAGAAGTTTGGATCGCAAGCCGCTGCGCATCAAGCTCTACGATTGCGAGATTTGCGCTCTTGTAGGGGATATCAAACTCCTTGTGCCAACCCCTCACTCCATGAGCATAGGCTAAGAGCATAGGGACAATGGGCGCTTTGGCCACCTCGAAAGGCCGGGCAGCTTCGACGTCAAAAAATTCGTTGGATTCAAGAGGCATTCGCGTAGCCACTTTGGCTGTGAGTGTAGCGGGGATGGAGTTGCGCCGCTCACCGGCTTTTAGAGCGCCGATCTCGGCTTCTCCGACGAAATGGGCGAACTCCTTGATAGCGCTTGGGATGTTTTTGTCGATATCGACGCCGGAATGGCCGCCGGGGAAGTTCTTGGCCCGCACTTCGTAGAAAAACCCGTCCCTCTTCTCAAAAGCCGCCACACAAGCGGCCTCCACATCCGCACCCCCGGCGCATCCCACATAGATCGCCCCAAACTCCTCGCTATCGAGGTTGATCATCTGCTTGGCTTCAAGCTCCAATCCTAAATTGATAGCCCCGATGAGCCCAATCTCCTCGTCGTTGGTAAAGAGATACTCCGCCTCCTTGCCCTCTCTCATCAAAGCCAGCATCATCGCCACGCCAATCCCATTGTCGGCTCCAAGAGAGGAGTTTTTGGCCCTGAGCCACCCATCCTCTTCGATAAGCTCGATTTTCGGGGCTTGACCCACGCATACCATATCGTAATGAGCTTGGAGGCAGATGCGGCGCTTGGAGCGGTAGCAAAGGATATTGCCGGCGTTATCGACAAGGCTTTTGAAACCACAATTTCGAGCGAACTCAACGATAAAGTCGCGCAAAGCGGCGGTATCGCCGCTGCAATGTGGAATGGAAGCGATCTGTTTAAAAAGCTCCAAAACCCGCATGGGATTAGAAGTGTTTTCCCTTCTCCTTGAACATCTGTGGGAGTCTATTTTTGTCCATCTTCGTCAAATCCTCTTCGATATATCGAAAGAGCTTCTGCTTGGCCTGCGGCCCCACACGATCCCACACTCTCTTGAAGATCGGCTGAGGAAGAGCCAAGAAGTATTTGGGCGGATTGTACTGCTCCACCATCTTCGTGATATCCTCGGCGATGGCTCGAATCACATCCTCCTCCATCTTCGCCTCAAGTCCGTGGCGCTCTCCGGCGTTGGCGCCCATCTTCCCGGCGTCCGCCTTGAACCGCCCCGCCTCGTCGGTGACGATATCCTTGACCTTCCAGTGGGCCTCGACGTAATCGACGGCGTTGATGAGATCGAGTTTGACGTTGGTAGGCTTGAGCCCCGCTTCCGCTTCCAGATCTCTTGGCTCGGCTCTATAGACTTTCATCTCTCCCAAATCGGCTACGATGACGATATCTCCTACTTTCATATCTATCCTTTTTTTCTTTTATTGTAGCTACTTTGCTTTGAATTTTTCATAAAAATAGTTGGTCGCCTCCACGAAGCCCTCCACGCTCCCGCAATCGAAGCGCTTGCCTTTGAACCTATAGGCGATGACCATATTGTTCTTGGCCTGCTCTTTCAAAGCGTCGGTAAGCTGGATCTCCCCTCCGGCTCCGGGCTCGGTGCGCTCCAAGATCTCGAAGATATCGGGGGTGAGGATATAGCGCCCAATCACCGCCAGATTGCTCGGCGCCTCCTTGGGGCTTGGCTTTTCGACCATATCGCTGACCATATAGACCCCCTCTTCGATCTCTTTGGCGCTCACCACGCCGTATTTGGAGATTTTCTCCTTTGGCACCTCCATCACCGCTACGATGGAGCAGCGAAACTTTTTATAAAGCTCCACCATCTGCGCCAGCACGCCTTTGCCCTCCCCTTCGCACAGATCGTCCGCCAACACCACGGCAAAGGGCTCGCTGCCTATCAGGGTCTGTCCCACCAAGACGGCGTGGCCGAGCCCTTTCATCTCCTTTTGTCGGGTATAGGTGAAGGTGTAGTTCTCCACGAGGGCTCGAATATCGTGCAAGAGGTGCTCCTTGGAGGTCCCTTTGATCTGATGCTCAAGCTCGTAGCTGATATCGAAGTGATCCTCGATCGCCCTCTTTCCTCGTCCTGTGATGATCGCCATCGTATCCATCCCGGCCTCGATCGCCTCCTCGACGCCGTATTGGATCAAAGGCTTGTTGACGATAGGGAGCATCTCCTTTGGGATCGCCTTCGTCGCCGGCAAAAACCTAGTACCATACCCTGCAGCCGGAAAGAGACATTTTCGTATCATGATTTCCTTTCGAACGACTTGATAAACAGCCAAATTATAACAATTTCTACCAAAAGCAGAAGATAATGGAGCCGATAAACCTGCTCCTCCTTCGTCCCCGTCACGATCTGATAGAAAAGAAAACTCCCCACCATCCCGGCCAGATAGCCCGCTTGCTTGAAGATATCGACTTTGGAAAGGTAGGATGCCCTTTTGACGATCAGCGTCTCGGCACGAACCAAATAGGCACCGAACATGAATGTGAGCTGATAGCCGGTATAGACCAAAAGAGCGGTGGTGTAGGTATAGGGGCGAAGCAAGAAAAGTATCACCAGCGCAAGCATCACCACTTCTACCAAAAGCCCTATTTGGAAGTAGCGGCGGATATTGAGCAGGTAGTCGTAGAACTTGGCGATAACCATCATCCCAAGGGCCAGAAGAATCCCCCCAAAAGAGTAGATGGAGGGCTTGAGGGGAGCGTAGATGATAAAGACGCTCCCTACCGAAAGCCCCGTAAAGAGGGAGTTGAAAAACTTATAGTAAAGATAGGGGCGAAGCCTTAACCTCAAAAGCTGGCCTCGATTCCGACGTAGTAGCTCCTTGGCGTCGAGCCGTAGCCGTAGACCTCTTGGTAGCGCCTATCGAAGATGTTTTTGATCTGCACATACCCTTTGAAACGTTTAGCGAAGCGGTGGGAGGCGGTGAGATTGGTGACGTTGTAGCTTCCGGTCTTAATACGCTTGGCAGCATCGTCCCACCGTTTGCCGACATAGTAGCCGTCGATATTGATCGTATGCACGTCGGTGGGATACCATGTAAAGGAGTAGCTATATTTGGTTTTGGCCCGGCGGGGGATATAGTTGCCGTCGGGATCTTTTGGATCGAGGTAGGTGAAGCCGACTTTTGCGAATATGGTATCGGTTAGGGCTTGTCGGTAGCTAAGCTCGACCCCTTTGAATTTGCTGGTGCCATCATAGTTTACATAGTATTCGTCGCCCCAGTTGTCGGGATTGGGATCGAACCAGTTGATAAGGTCCTTGACCCGCTCCTCAAAATAGACGGCCTTCAATCCATAGGCTTCGATGCCGATATCCCAGCTCGTGGTCTTTTCGGGACCTAGGTCGAAATTGCTCACGCCCCAAGGGTTGATCATCTTTATCTGATTTGGGACGTTGTAGGCTCTGCCCCAGTTGGCGAAGAGCGCTCCTTCTTTGAAGGTATACTTTAAGCCCACCTTGCCGGTCCACTGGTTGTTGAATTTGTCAAAATCGTCGTAGCGCAGGTTCTGGGTCAATAAAAGGTTGCCAAAGCGGTTTTTGTTGGTAAGGTAGGCGTAGCCGTTGTCGTAGCTCACATCGCCGCTCTTGCCGCCCACTTCGCTATATTCGCTCTTGAAGTTTTGGTAGCCGATCCCCCCTTGCAACAAGCCAAAACTATAGTCGAATCTATCCTTGAGCTCGATATTGGAGGTTTTGCCCTCGAAGCGGTTGACCCCCCATGTGGTGTCCAAAAATTTTCTTTTGGTTTTGGTGGTGTCGGCATGGAGGCTCAAGGTATGGGAAGCCAGAGCGTAGGTGCCGTTGAGATAGTAGGCGTAGTATTTGAACTCGTCGTCGTTTTTGGAGTTGGGATCGGGGGCGTAGGTTTGGGGATTGTAGCCGTCGGCTTCGTTTTCGGCGTCGATGAGATGGGATCCTATCTCCAAACAGCCGTCGTCGAAGAGATAGCCAAGTTTGAGTTGGCCGCTTTTGTTGGTGTAGCCGTCGGCCTCGAAGTCGGTTGGATCTTCGTTGTAAGGAGTTATGGCGGAAAAGCCGTTGGTATCGTAGTAGCTTAGTGCCAGTGAATAAAAAAGATTTTCCCGTCTGTCGGTATAGACACCTTCGATATTTTTAGTGGCGAAACTCCCCACAAGGGCAGAAACTCGTTTGGTGCGCTCTTTGGAAGTGACGATATTGATCACACCGCTCGCCGCGTCGCTTCCCCAGATGCCGCTTTGGGCTCCTTTGATGATCTCGATACGCTCCACGTTATTGAGTAGCAGATGCTCGATCGAAGGGCCGGAGATATTGGAGGGATCGTTGTATCGCACTCCGTCGATGAGGATCAAAACCTTGTCGTTGGCAAGTCCGCGAAGATACAAAGAGGTCGCTTTGCCGACCCCGCCGTTGCTCACCACATTGACGCCGCTCACATACTCAAGAGCCTCTTTAAGCGTTCGCAGCCCCTGCTCTTCGATATCTTCGGCACTGATAATCGTCACGTCGTCCGTCACATCATCCAGCGGCTCCTCATATTTGCTTGCACTCACCACCACCTTTTGAACCTCGACACTCGCCGCAATCGCTTGAAGCTGTATCATCGAAACGGTAGCGGTGATCGCCGCCAGTGAGAAATATTTGCCTTTGAAACCTTTTGCCATAACTCCTCCTTTTTTTAGCGAAATTGTATCAAAATTCGATTCCTTCTCTGGCGGCGACACCTTTGTCGAAGTAGTGCTTGATCTTTTTCATCTCGGTCACCAAGTCGGCCCGGTCGATCAGCTCTTTGGTAGCACCTCGTCCCGTGAGCACCAGCTCACACCGCCCAATCTCAAAGAGCCTTAGCACCTGCTCCTTTCTTAAAAGCCCAAATCCAAGCGCTACGATAATCTCATCGAGCACCACCAGATCGTAAAGCCCTCCGACGGCCTTGATCACTCGGTGGTATTGTAGCTGAACCATGCGTCTTTGATCCTCTGTCGGCTCACCGACCACGAAGGCCCCGTCCCACTCTCTATCCACCACTACGCCAAGGCGACTTAGCATCGCTACTTCACCGCTCTCTCTTCCTTTCATAAACTGAAAAAAGGCGACCTTCTTCCCAGCTCCCACGGCTCTCAAGGCCAATCCCGCCGCGGCGGTGGTTTTGCCTTTGCCATCACCCGTATAGATCTGAATCATCGAGCCACTTCGATCCTGATATTGTCAAATACGGCCTTGCTCTGGCCCGACGCGCAGACCCCCACGCCCCCTTCCATAGGCTCGATATCGATCCTGCCTACCTCTTTGCCATCGAGATAGATCGTAGCCTTATCGCCGCAGTAGCTCACTTTCAAGCGGTAGCGATCCTTTTTGGCTATCTTGAAGCGCCCAAGCTCTTCTATTTTCCCGTCTTGTACCTTCTCTACGATGAGCTGGCCTTGCTGGATCCTCACGTCATAGTAGTCCTTGCGATCTCGGGCGCGAAATATCACGCCTCCATCGGGGCCTGGCATCACATCAGCAGCGACGGAGCCGTCGCGAAAGTAGTAGTCTTTGGTGAAGAAGATGTTGCGCTCCTTGCTTCTATAGCCCCTCGGGCGCAGGATTACAAGGCGCTTGTGCTTATCCACCTCCCAGATAGCCGGGCTTTTTTTATTGGTCTGGGAAGCGACCCAGCCAAAGGGCACCTCACCGACTCTCACGCTATCAAAATCTTCTGTGACGACCTTCACCACGTCGCACTTCGCCATCAACATAAAAGGGATAAGTAAAAGTAGCTTTTTCATTCCATCTCCAAGCTCTGTAAGATCATATCCTCTCCGTCGATTATATCAAGTTCTACACCACCACACTTTCGACACTCGAAAAATATCTCTCCTCTTTCAAACTCGCTCACCTCACCACACTCCTTGCATCTGGCCACGATTGGCTGGATCACCATCTCCATCGCTGCATCACGGCAGATACTCGCCTCTTTGAAGGTATCGAAGGCGACTTTGAGCAGGTGGGGCTCCACGCCGCTGAGCACCCCTATCTTGACGACGACTCTATTGACTCTTTTTGCGCCGTGTCTACGGGCGCTCTCTTCGATGATGTCTAAAAGGCTTTGGACTATGGAGTATTCATGCATCCTCTCTCCTATGTTTTGCCAAGCGTTTGGGCGTCTGGGCGGGGCAGATCTTGTAGACGAATTGTCTTCGAAGCTCGTGAAAGGGACTTGATTCATCCCAAAATTGGGGATACATTTTCGTAAGTTCGGCCTGAAGGAGCTTTTCGATCCTCTCTTCATCCGCTTCCAAGCGATCCCTCTTGGCATCGAGCAGATCGTAGTAGCGATCCTCATCTTCAACAAGCTCCAAGGCAAAGGCTTCCACTTCGCTCAGATCATTAAAGAGCCTATCGACCATGCCGATCTCTTTGGCCTTTTCGGCACTGATAGGCAGAGCCTCGTCAAGAAGCTTCCGGGCCATCTCTTCTCCAACACGGCGAGGCAAGGTGTAGGTGTGAAACTCGCTACCGCTAAGGCCCAAAGTCTTGTAGTGGGGATTGAGCACGACGCCTTTTCTTGCTGCCACAATATCGGCGGCAAGTCCCAAAAAGACCCCTCCAGCTCCCGCGTTGGCTCGAAAGGCGGTAATCGCGAGAATATCCTCACTAAAAAGAATCGTTCGCACCAGATCGTTCATGGCGTTGATATTGCTCCAGCCATCCTCTCCTTGCTTTTTGCTATCTTCCAAGATAGATAGATGAATCCCGTTGCTAAAGAACTGCTCTCCGCCCAAGAGCACCAAGATATCGACCTTGTCTTTAAGTGTCTCTACGGCGTATTTGAGCCGGATGCAGTGATCGCTGCTCATCGCTCCGTTATAAAAATCAAAGCCCAAAAATCCAACACGCCCCTTTTGATAGTAGGTGATCTCTTTGAAAGTCTCAAGAGAGGGCTCGACATAAAGGAGAATGCGCCGCTCCTTGACCCCTTTGATGTTTGATTTGAGCACATAGGTCGAAGGAAGCTTGATCTGGCGCACCCCATCTTCTATCCTCGTCATCTGGCGAATCCAGACGGCACCATCGATAGTTTTGACAAGGACCGCTCCATCTCGCTTGGCGATAATCTCCTTTGGCTTCGCTTCGATTTTCTCCAGCCCTTCTCTCTCCTCCACTGCGCCAAAGAGGAAAAGCTCCATACCAAAAAAGCTATCCTTGACACCGGGATAGTTGTCCGAGGCGTTGATCTTTGTAATGATCTCTTTCGTCCTATCCTTTTGCCAATCGATTCGGCGCCGCCGCTGCGTGATAGGAGGATGCGGAGGTAAGAGGGAATTTGGCAAGGGGGCTTTGTCGAGGTTTTGTAAGAGTTCTGCTATGAGTTTGAGGGCCAAGTCGCTTACTATCGTGCGATAGATCGCCCCCTTGGATGCCTTTGGCATCGCAAACTCCTCACTCCCCCAAATAGGTCCCCCGTCCATCTCCTCTACTGCTTCGATGAGGCTCACGCCCCAGATAGGCTCCTCGTTCAAGATAGCGTTATCAAGCGCCCACGCTCCTCGATCGCCAAAGGGACCCGGATGAAGGATGAAGGTGGGATAGCGCTTATAAACCTCTTTTGGGACCTTTTTCGTAAGATATGGAGCGATGATGAGATCGGGCTCAAAAAGCTCTGCCCCTTCTCTCATCGTCTGAGGCGAAAGGGCATACTCCACGCTCACTTCATACCCTCTATCTTGCAGGTAGCAAAAGATGCGCTGTGTAAGAGAGTTGAAAGTGTCGCAAAGAAGCAAAATCTTAGTAGACATCATCATGAAGGCCAATGTCGAGCAAAATAATCCGATCGTCTTGAATGATAAAATCGATAATGAGCCGATAACTCATATCGATAGAGACCGAATAGAACTCCTTGAGCTCTCCTTGGAATTTATGAAGCCTCAAAGAAGGATGATAGGGATCCTTTTCTAAAAGGGCAAGAGTTTTTTCATACTTTTTCAATAAAGTTGGATTTTTCTTAAAAAGTTTTAACGCTTTTTTATAAAATCTTTGACTCTCAACGATCCGATACATCAAGGTCTCTTTTTAAAGACTCTATATGCTCCTTCGCCGATACAACTCTATACCGCCCAGCCTCGATATCTTCTAAAACTTCTCGATAAGCTTTCTCCAACTCGGCGGCTCGAAGCTCCTCATAACGCTCGATATCGACCACCACATATCTCTTTTTGCCCCTTACGCTCACAATCACCTCATCAAACTTTTGAAGGAGCTCTTCAAAGATACTGACCCCTCTTCGCTTCACCTCGTTTGCGTTAATCACCATAGAGTGCTCCTTAGAGTGCTTTTAAGAGTATTCTAACATATTCTTGGCAGTATCTCCCCGCTTGGCATATCCAAAAAGCGTCTCGTGCCCCACTCGCTTCTAAGGAGCACCCGCTTGGGATGCTCATCAGTTACTTCTCCAATGATCTGGGCTTTAGGATTGTGGCGGCGCAACACTTCCAAAAGAGCCTCTTCGCGCCCCGGCTCCGCCGCCAAGACGAAGGTGCCCTCATTTGCCAAGACCAACGGATCAAACCCCAAAATCTCACAAATCCCCCGCACCTCCTCGCTCAAAGGCACATTCGCTTCTTCTATCTCGATGCTCACATCTCTTGCTATCGCCCATTCGTTCAAGACCGCCGCCACTCCTCCTCTTGTGGCGTCTCGCATCGCTTTGATGCCGCCAACCGCCAAGAGCTCTTCCACCACAGGCCACAAGGAGCTACAATCGCTCTTGAGTTCACTCTCAAGCTCGATCCCCTCCCTGGCAGCAAAAATCGCCGCCCCATGCCTTGCGATATCGCCGCTAAGAAGGACTTTGTCGCCTACTTCTATGTTTCGCTCACTCACATGCGCCACCCGCTCTCCGATAGCGCTCATGTTGATATAGAGCCCATCGCAACTCCCCTTTGGCACCACCTTCGTATCACCCGTCACCACCGCCGCTTCGTTGATAAGAAGCTCCTTTTTGATAGATCGCACGACCTTTTCAAAATCCCTCGCACTCAACCCCTCCTCGATAATGAAGCCAAGGCTCAAAAACTTCGGCTTCGCCCCCATCATCGCCAGATCGTTACAGACCCCGGCGACCGAGAGTTTGCCGATATCCCCTCCGGGGAAAAAAAGAGGCGTAATGGTAAAGGAGTCGGTGGTAAAGAGAGCCTCTTGGAGCGAGCCCAAAAACGTGGCGTCTTCTGCTTGGAAGAGCAGATCGTTTTTGAGGTGGCGAAAGATAATCTTTTCTATGAGCTCTCGATTCTCAACGCCGCCGTTGCCCATCGCAAGTGTTATCTGCTTCATCACACCTCCAAGAGATTGCCGTATCTATAGTAGGCCGCACAGGCCCCTTCGCTGCTGACCATACAGCTGCCAAGGGGCTTTGCCGGCGTGCAAGCGCTCCCAAAGACTTGACACTCGGTAGGTTTGGCGATGCCTCGCAAGATATCGCCGCAGATACAAAGCTTATGATCTTCGATCTCCTCTAAAGGCAAGATATCTTTGTAAACCTCTTCCGCATCATACGCACTATACTCACTTCTAAGTTTCCAAGCACTTTTAGGGATATTGCCAAGCCCTCGCCACTTGAAAAGAGCTCTTTTTTCAAAATATTTCTCAATCAAACCCCAAGCAGCCCTATTGCCCTCTCTTGTGACGCTTCTTTTATACTGCACCTCCACTCCGCACCGCCCCTCTTTGAACTGGCGCACCATCATCAATATCCCTTCCATCACATCCACCGGCTCAAATCCGGCCACCACCACCGGGCGATTGTATCTTGCGGGAAACTCCTCGTATATCTTGCTTCCAGCAATTACGCTCACGTGGCTTGGTCCTAAAAAGGCATCGATGCGGTTATTGTAGCTGTCGATATGCTCGTCACGGCTATCGATGAGCTCACGCATCACTTCTGGCACCGTGACGTGATTGATATGAAAAAGGACGTTGGAGAGGCCCTGTTTGATGACCTGCTCCAAAAGGGCCGCCGTCATAGGCGT
>PUXX01000023.1 GCA_009659895.1 Campylobacterota bacterium | reverse complement strand
CCCGATTGCTGCGGGAAATCCAAATCCCATAGTCCCAAGCCCGCCACTGGTGATGAACTCTCTAGGCCTCGTAAAGGGATAGTACTGGGCGGTCCACATCTGGTGCTGTCCCACGTCGGTGGAGATCCTGGCTTTGCCCTTGAGCTTTTGGCCGATACGCTCGATCACCCATTCAGGCTTCAAAACCTGGTCACTATCTTCGTACTTGAGTGGATGGAGCTCCTGGTAGCGCCGCAGTATCTCCCTCCACCCTTCGTATCTGCTAGGATCGACCTTCTCTTTGGCCTGAGGTACCAGCTCTTTGAGGACCTCCTTGAGATCACCTACTATGGGATAGTCCACATGGACAAGCTTGCCGATACTGCTAGGATCGATATCGATATGGATAATCTCAGCATACTTGGCAAACTCACTGAGCTTCCCTGTCACCCTGTCATCAAACCTAGGCCCCAAAGCGATGAGCAGATCCGCTTCGCTCATGGCCATATTGGCCGCATAGGTACCATGCATCCCTACCATGCCAAGGAGCATCGGATCATCATAGCGAAGCGTGCCTCTGGCCATGAGAGTCTCTACCGCCGGGATCTGCGTGGAGGCCACGAGCTTGCGGACCAGATCCGCGCTATCGGAATGGATGATCCCTCCTCCTAGGTAGTAGACCGGCTTTTTGGCCCTGGCGATCGCCTCCACCGCCTTTTTGATCTGTCTGGCGTTGCCTTTGATGGTGGGCTTGTAGGTGTCGATCTTCACCTCTTTGGGATAGTCAAACTCAGCAAGCTCTGCCGTCACATCCTTCGGGATATCGACATGTACAGGCCCTGGACGTCCAGTGCGAGCGATATAGAAGGCCTCCGCCAAGATCTTGGGCAGCTCCGCCGCGCTCTTGACCAGATAGTTGTGCTTGGTACAGGGCCGGCTGATCCCTACCGCATCGATCTCCTGGAAAGCATCGGTCCCGATCATCGATAGTGGTACCTGCCCACTGATCACCACCATAGGAATTGAGTCCATATAGGCCGTGGCCAGTCCTGTTACGGCGTTGGTAAATCCTGGGCCACTGGTGACAAAAGCCACTCCTACCTTTCCCGTCGCCCTGGCATACCCGTCCGCAGCGTGGACGGCAGCCTGCTCGTGACGTGTGAGGATATGCTTGAAATATCTATGTTTGTAGATCTCGTCGTAGACATTCATGATCGCACCGCCGGGGTAACCAAAAACGACCTCGACACCCTCTTCGCGCATCGCCTCTACGACCATCTGTGCGCCACTTATTGTAGCCATCGCGTCTCCTAGCCTTTCTTTGTGATAATTGTACCCAAAATAGAGAAAAAATCAAACAAAATTTGTCCTATTTGGGCGCCACCCTCTCACAGAGCTCAAGGGCCACACCCTCTCGTACACCTTCATCACTGACCACCATCTCATAATAGCCAGCGATATCCATCAGCTCCTCCAAAATCATCAATCCAGCCATAATAGCCTCCTCTCTGCCTACTCCTACGATCTGGGCTCTCTTCTTGGGATCCAAGATCAAAAGCTTGCGATAGCTAGATCGAATATCCTCTAGATCGATGACCGTGCCGCTGACACGCCTAGCATCGTAGCTCTCATAGACCATTCCCAGCTTCAAAGCCGCTACGGTAGAGGGTGTGCCTCCAGTACCCACGAAGATCTTGGGCTTGCCAAAGATTTCGTAGATATCCCTCAAAAACTCCCTCATAGGTCTCATGAGCTGCCTGATCCCAAACCGCAGCTCCTCCTGGCCACGGTAGCGCTCGATGGCGGTGAGGATCCCCACATCAAAGCTCTCACACACCAGACCAGATCGGTGCTTGAGGATAAGCTCGGTAGAGCCTCCCCCAATATCAGCCAATAAAAACTTCTGGGTATCGATCCCCTTTTGCAAAAGGCCAAACTCCACCCCTTTGGCGCTATAAAAACACTCCTTTTGGGTATCGATGATCTCTACTTCTATGCCCGTTCTTTGCTGGATCTGGGACAAGGCCTCCTGAGCGTTCTTGGCCTTGCGAAAGGCTGCGGTGGCTACCGCTTTGAGAGGTAGATCAAACCCCATCTCCTCCCTGGCCTCCTCGATCGCTTGGCAGATACGCTCAATCACCTCTTGGGTTATGATGCCTAGCTTTTGCAGATCCTGAGCGGTGCGGACCACCTTCTCATACTCCGCTACCTTTTGCGCCAGAGCGCAATCGATTCTCACCGCTCTTAGGGAGTTTGAGCCAATATCAATCCCTGTCGCCATCACCGCTCCTCATGAAATCGATATCCATGGGCTTGCAAAAGGGCACGGATCTCTTCTTGATGCTCCTTGCCCTTGGTCTCCAGACCGATAGAGACATTGGCGTCGCCAAAGGCGAGATTGGCGCTGGTGCGATCGTAGCCTATGGAGACGATATTGGCGCTCACCTTGGCCAAGAGTTCTGTGAGCTTCATGAGGCTTCCGGGCTTGTCGATGAGGGTGACGATGAGCTTCATTTTGCGATAGCTCTTGATAAGTCCCTTTTCGATGATGACGCTCAGCATCGTCACGTCGATGTTTCCTCCGCTTAGCACCACCGCTACCTTGCTCTTTTGGGGCAGGGAGAGTTTGTCATAGAGCAGTGCTGCTACGCCCACGGCGCCAGCACCCTCTACCACGAGCTTTTGGTTCTCCAGCAAAAAGAGGATGGCATCGGCGATCTCCTCATCATCGACCTCCACCACGTCATCCACGGTCTCAAGGATGATCTCAAGGGTTTTGGGTGATGTATCCCTTACGGCGATGCCGTCGGCGATAGTACGCACCTCGATGCTATCGACAGCTTTGCCAAGCAGATAGGAGTTGCGCATGGCCGGGGCTCCCGCTGCGGTGACACCGATCACCTTGATGTCGGGTTTGAGCTGCTTGATGGCACTGGCCATACCGGCGATGAGCCCGCCACCGCCTATTGGCACCACGATAGCATCCAGATCTGAAGCGCTTTGGAGAATCTCCAGAGCGATCGTACCCTGGCCTGCCATCACCTCCTCATCGGCAAAAGGGTGGACGAAGGTCTTGCCCTGCTCCTTGGCGTACTCCACAGCATATCCATAGGCTTCGTCGTAATTGGCGCCATGCAAGATCACCTGGGCCCCATAGGCCTTGACGCCGTTGACTTTGGTTAGAGGGGTGTTTTCGGGCATCACGATGGTCGCTGGGATCTGAAAATAGTGGGCGCTAAAGGCTACACCCTGGGCATGGTTGCCTGCACTTGCCGCTACGACTCCTCCCTCTTGCTCTTTTGGGGTTAGTGTAGCGATCTTGTTAAAAGCCCCTCTTAGCTTGAATGCGCCGGTGACTTGGAGGTTCTCCTTTTTCAAAAAGACCTCATGCCCCACCCTCTTGCTAAGGATCGGTGCATGAGCGAAGGGGGTATGGCTAACAACAGGCTCGATCCTCTTAGCGGCAGCCTCAATATGTGACAACAAGATCATCTACTCTCCAAAGAGCGTTTTGTGATCGACCATGGTACAGCGATTTTGTACCACTTTCATGCCCGCTTCCTTCGCCATCCTGGCTGCCTCGTTGTTGACGATCCCCTTTTGGAACCAGACCACCTTCACGTCTCCTCGCTCGATCGCCGCCTCGACGATGGGCGGCAAAGCCGCCGGTTTACGAAAGACATCGATCATGTCAATGGCAAAAGGGACCTCCTTGAGGCTGCGGTAGACCTTCTCACCCAAGATCTCCTCCTCTTTGGGATAGATAGGCACGATCTTATAGCCAGCACGTTGCAAATAGGCAGCAACTTTGTGGCTATCTTTGAGAGGATTTGGGGAGAGCCCTACAACAGCTATCGTGCGGACCTCTTCGAAGATCTTCTTGATCTCTTCTAGATCTTCGTTGATTTCGGGAAATTCACACTCCATATCGACCCTTTTTTGCTTGCGATTATACCCTAACTTCTCTTACAATCCCTTGGGATTTTGCGAAGTTTTTGGATATAGCGCTGCAAGGCGGCGATTCGGTTGCGATCACTGGGGTGCGTGGAGAGGAATTCGGGCACTTTTTGCTTGGGCAGGCGCATCATCCGATACCAAAACTTGATCGCTTCATTGGGATCGTAGCAGGCTTTGTACATGAGATAGAGTCCCAGCTGATCCGCTTCGTACTCAAACTTCCTGCTATAAGGATAGATCACCCCATACTGTGCCCCCACACCATAGGCCAAGTCAAACAGCGGTCCCCATTTAGCGCCACTGACCTGGAGCCCTTTGGCAATAAGCTGCTTGCCAATATCGCTGATCATCGCCATCGAGACTCTTTCGCTGCCGTGACGCAGGATGGCGTGGGCTACTTCGTGCCCGATGACGGCGGCGAGCTGATCTTCGTTTTCGACCAGTTTCAAAAGTCCGGTATAGACGAAGATCTTGCCACCAGGCAGACAAAAGGCGTTGACCTGAGGGGACTCAAGGACGTAGAATTCCCACTTGAAACCAGGATGAAACTCCCTCTCAGCCACGGCCGCGATCCTCGTAGCCACACGTTTGACCAGGGCGTTGTAGTAGGGATTTTTGGAGATTTTGGCCTTTTTTAAGATCTGCTCTTTGGCCTGGAGTCCCATCTGGACCTCCTGGGTCGGGGAGATGAGGATGAGCTGGTTGCGATGGGTATAGGGATTTTTACTACAAGCCACCAAAAAAAAGAGCAAAGAAGCAAAAAAGAGTTTTCGCATAAAGACCCCTTTTTTGCTTCAATGATAGCAAATTTTGCCTAATAACCTAAAAATTTTAAAAGATTGTAGACACCAAAAGCCAAAATCCAGGCCAAGACGTTGGGGTAGATGGTATAAAAGGCTCTCCACGCCCACTGGGGTATCTCGGCATAAAAGGTACTCATGGCCGCCACACAGGGGCTGTAGATCATGATGATGACAATAAGGGCCACCGCCGTCTTGAAATCGATATTTTCACGAAGTTTTGAAATGAGAGTCGTACTGTGTTCGTCCGCCTCCCCCACCGCATAGAGCGTCGCCAGCGTGGAGACGATAATCTCCTTGGCAGCCAGACCGCTAAGAGTCGCTACGCTGAGTCTCCAATCAAACCCAAGAGGTGAGAAAACTGGCTCGATGGCCTTGCCGATCTGTCCTAAGTAGCTCTGCTCCAAAAGCCTGGCTTGTAGTTCGTTTTGGAGCTCTTTTCTCTCCTGGGGAGCGGCATGTTCGATTCGTTGCTGGTAGCTTTGTACCAACGCCTCATTTTTAGGGTAGCTGCTCAAAAACCAAATGATCATGGCAGCTGAGGCGATAAATGTCCCCGCCTTTTTGATAAATATCTTCGCCTTGATCCATAGCTCCATCCCCAAAGCTTTGAGAGAGGGGAAACGGTATGGAGGCATCTCCATGACAAATGGCTCTGGCTCTCCTTTGAAAAGGAGCATGCGAAGTACCTTGGCTACCAAGAGACCAAGAAGCGCCCCGCCGATGTAGATGGCAAAGAGCACGTTGCCGGCGTTGTGGGTAGGGAAGAAGGCTGCAATGAGGAGTACGTAGACCGGAAGTCTTGCCGAGCAGTTCATAAAGCCTAAAATCAGCATCGTAATGAGGCGATCTTTTGGGTTTTTGAGCGTTCTTGCCGCCATGTAGGCCGGCACCGTACAGCCAAAGCCGCTCACAAGAGGGATAAAGGCTTTGCCCTGGAGCCCGAACTTTTTCAAAAAACCGTCGAGCAAAAATGCGGCTCTGGCCATATAGCCGGTCTGTTCTAAAAGATTGATCCCCAAAAAGAGGATCAAGATGTTGGGCAAAAACATCAAAATAGCCCCGACCGCCGGGATGACTCCATCGGTGATGGCGGAGCTAAAGTCTCCTGGAGGCAGGATCCCCCTTAGCCACGCGGCGAAGTTGGTGATGGTCTCGTCGATATACTCCATCGGAATGGAACCCACCTCAAAGGTGATCTGAAATAGAGCCCACATAAAGAACAAGAAGATAGGAAGTCCGAAAACGGGATGGATGAGGACCTTGTCGATCTTGTCGGTCAAGGTCTCTTTTTGGGGCAATACCATCACCTGCATCACAATGGATCTTGCAAGGGCATTGCGCTCATCCGCGAAGATATCTCGTACATCCTCAGCATCAAACTCTAAACAGAGCCTCCTCATACTCTCTCCCAAAGCTTCATGGAGCTCCAAAAAGATTGGCAGATCGTGGACGATCTTGTAGATATCTTCATCCTTTTCCAAAAGCCGAATCACATAAAATCTCGCCTGATCATAGTCGGTAAAATGGGGAGATTTGAGGAGTATTTTGCTAAGGCGCTCGATCTCCTCTTCGATCTTTTCATTGTAGTAGATCTTGCACCCACACCTCTTTTGTCCATGGATCTGGATGAGTCTATCTAAGATCTCATCGACACCTCGTCTCTCTTTGGCACTTGTAAGGATTACCGGCACGCCAAGAAGTTCGCTTAGTTTCTCCCTATCGATACTGCCACCTTTTTCCTCTACCTCATCAATCATATTGACCACTAAGATGGTAGGCTTTCGCATATCCAGCAGCTGAAGGGTAAAGACCAGGTTTCGCTGCAAGACGTTGGCGTCTACCACATTGATAATGACATCATAATCCTCAAAAAGCAGATACCTCTTGGCCACATGCTCTTCGGGGGTGTAGGCGTTGAGGGAGTAGATGCCAGGCAGATCGACGATCTGAATATCCCAGCCATCCTTTTTGACCTCTACCTCCTTCTTCTCCACCGTCACGCCGGCAAAATTGCCCACATGGAGCCTGGCTCCACTTATGGCGTTGATGATGGAGGATTTGCCCACGTTGGGCTGTCCTACCATGACCGCTTTGATTTTTTTCATGGCTCTACCTCGATTCCTTTGGCCTCCTCATCTCTAAGCGCCACTCTCGTGCCATCCACTTCCACTTCCCATGTCTGTTTTTTTAGTGTGTGATCGAGGAGTTTGATACGATTGCCTTTGGCTATCCCCATGGCAAAGAGGCGACTCTTCACCGGCTCTTGAGCCCTGACCCGCTTGATGATCGCCTGATCTCCTATCTTCATATCTGTTACGTTCATTCTCCCTCCTAAAAGCCAAATTTTAGAATCAGTCGAAAAATATCTTTGCTATTATGGCCATATCTATCTATAACTTTAGCGTAAACAGACTCGATTTGGATACGATCTAGCAAGGTACCGCTTATATAGATATCCAGCTCCTTTTGAGAAAAACCTGACGAAAAAAATCTCCCGCCAACGACACCTACACTCAAATCTCCAAACCGCCTGCTCCCTCCAACAACGACACTCTGACCTCCCTGGCCTGCTAGATCTAGCGTCAGCTCTTCCATGGAGGTAAAGTATGGCCCACCTCCAAATGCTGGCATGGCAAACCCCTCTAGGCTCTTGTTGTAGGCACCAAAACAGCCAAAAGGACCAAACTCTTTAGATAAGAGGATCCCCACAACGGCACTGCGAAAAGATCCCATAAGCTCCTTGCCGCTTGAGACAGCGTAGCATCCCTGAAAAGCGACACGATAGCCTCTATCCTCAAAATCAAGATCCACATAGGCTAGATCTGCACCATTTTCCAGGCGATAGAACCAGACAAAATCGTCAAACAGCGCCAACCTCACTCCCAAGAGCGAACCGATCCCATCAATCCCCATCACCTCAGAAAGAGATTTAAACTGTCCAATATCTCCACCACTACCCCATCCAGCCATCTTCGATAGATACAAAAACTCAAATCCCACTACACCGTCACAGTAAAGCAGCCTAGCACCTTGGAAGTAGTTGGGCACGATACGAATATCGTCGCTGTCCGCATAGGGAGTGTCCACCATGAACCGTCCTACCATCAGATCCAAATAGCGATAGAGATACTCGATATTGGCCTCCGCCCAAAAGAGATCCTTTTGCCTTTGGGTAGCGGCTCCTTGCTCTAGATCATAAAAGGCATAGAGACTGCCATTGAGCCTTAGCCCTTTATGGTATGGTGTACGAATGTGGATATGGCCCCCACTTCCCAAAAAGTCATATGCATCGCTTTGGATATAGCCAAATCTCACTTCAGCACTCATATGGTTCGTCACGTCAAAGTTGCCAAGCCTCTCCCTCAAAGAGTAGTCATTCTCTCCAAAAACCACAAGGAGCGACAAAGACAACATCAAAAATCTCTTCACCTAAACTATCCTTTTCGTCGTGTCATTATAGAGCTCTCAGCCTTAAACTAAAATAATGATAATCATTATCATTTACATAATTAACGGAAAAATCATAATCAAATATTAACATAATTATAAGTCTCTCTTCTCTATGCTTTCAAGCAAAAAAGGATCGAAATGAAAAAAGCCCTAGGAGTGTTGGTCTATGCGCTCTTGCTCTTCGCACAAGAAAAGATCTCCTACGAAGAGGATATCGATGTCCAAGAAGCTTATGAAATGATGCAAAAAGGAGCAATCCTCATCGACGTTCGCACTGCGGGCGAATATATCTACGCCGGACATCCTCTTGGCGCAGTCAGTATCCCGGTCTTTGAGTATAGCTACAAGCCAAAAGCTATCACCTTGCGTGTTAAGTTCGCTCAAAAGGAGCACCAAAAGGCCCTCGACGCACACAAGATCTACGATATCACACCAATTGAGAACAAAAACTTCCTCCAAAGCGCAAAAAAGGCGATAGCGCTGACAAAAGCGAAAAAGATCTTGGTGATTTGCAGAAGCGGTGCCAGAAGCGCCTACGCCGCCAATATCTTGGCAAAAGAGGGCTTTAGCGGCGTCTACAACGTCGAAGGAGGATTTTTGGAATGGAAGAAGGCGAAGCTCCCTTACAGTGGGGAGTGACCCTCCATCTCATTATAAAAGGCCATGAGCTTCGCCCTCACATCAGCGATCATCTGGGGCGTCGCCTGAGGAGATTCTAGCCAGACGGCCTGGAAATTCTCCTTGTTCGTCGTATAGACACACTCATTCAAAAAGGCGCTATACTCTTCGATCGTATTACAGACTCTCTCCTCTCCCGTCTCGGTATTGACACATCTTAGCATCCATCCGCCCATACCATTTGGCACGATTTCGGTCTCGACGACCAAAATATCGTCGCTTTTGATCTCTTCGCTCATGAAGACTCCTTGTGTGATTGTAAAGCTCTGCGCGCGATCGTCTCTCCAAATCGCACCCTCTTCCCCGATTCTACCACAAGCTGGCAAAATCCCGGCTCAAAAAAGAGCAGCACGGTTGATCCCATCTTGAAATACCCTAAGAGCTCTCCTTTTTGAAGCCAGAGATCTTCATACTCATAGATGGCTATCTCTTTATTCTTATTGGTCTCGATGCGGCGCTCAAAGACCAGCGTCATCTTTCCTACATTCAAAGCCCCCACCAAGACGATATAGACCCTCTTGCCCTCTTGGCTCTCACACTCCAAAATAACTCGCTCATTTTCTATGAAGAGATTGAGCTTCTTTTTGAGATAGCGCATATTGACTGGATAAAGTTTGCCGGGGATATGGATAGCTCTTTTGATCTTGAGGGTATCTGGCATATGGTAGCGGTGGTAGTCTCTTGGAGAGAGGTAGAAGTTGACATACTCCCCGTCATAGACTTTTTGAGCGTCGCACTCCCTCAGGAGCTCATCCACGCTATAGCTCATCCCCTTAATCTGCAAGGCTTTATCTCTTTCAAGTCTCCCGCACTCGGTGATCAAAGAGTCGGTCGGGGAGATAATCTCCTCACCCAAAGAGCGTTCCTTCTCCAAAGGCCGCGTAAAAAGAGCGTTGAGGCTCTCGTAGTTTTCGGGATCTTTGAATTCGCTCATGTCAAGATCCAAAAGCTTCACGTAGGAACGGTTGATGAACTTTTGCAAAATCGGATGAAAGCGATGAGAAGCGAACTTACCGAACCCTCGTGAGACGATATTGGTGACCACTCGTTTTCGCAAAGAGATCCTTTTTTGAGTGCAATTGTAGCAAATTTTGCCAACGCTTCCCGCCCAAAGGCGGAAAGATCAATCTTTGACAAACCTTCGATAGAGCATCGGCAAAAGAATGAGCGTCAAGGAGGTAGAGCTCACAAGCCCAAAAATCACGACGATGGCCAGAGGTCTTTGGATCTCGCTACCGGGACCGTCGGCAAAGAGCATCGGCACGAGTGAGAGAGCGGCGATAGTCGCCGTCATCATCACCGGGCGAAGGCGTCTTTTGGCTCCTTCTATGACCACTTTGTCTATTGGCATATGCTCTTTGAGCTCGTTAAAGTAGCTAATCATCACCACCCCGTTGAGCACAGCGATCCCAAGGAGCGCGATAAATCCCACCGAAGCCGGGACTGAGAGGTATTCGCCCGTGATATAGAGCCCAAAGACCCCTCCCATCATCGCAAGAGGAATGGTGGTAAAGATGATGGTGCTTTGCACCAGTGATTTGAAGGTCATATACAAGATCATAAAAATGACCACCAAAGCGATGGGTACCACGATCATGAGCCGCTTCATCGTCTCTTGCTGGTTCTTAAACTGCCCACCGTAGGTGATGTAGTATCCTGAAGGCAGCTTCACCTCTTGGGCGATGTTCTTCTTCAAAGCCTCCACGAAGCTCACAAGGTCGGTGCCGCTCACGTTGGTCTGGATAGAGGTGAATCGTCTGGCGTGTTCATGCTTGATCTCCACCGGACCGCTGCTCTTTACGATCTGCACCACCTCCAAAAGCCGCACCGGCTCACCTGTCTGACCCACAAGATAGAGCTCACTCAGCTCCCTTTGTTTGAAATCGCCTCGTATGATGATGGGAAACTGCTTCATCCCGTCATAAATCACACCAAGCTCCACACCACTGATAGCCGCTTTGAGCAGATGAGCCACATCCGCCTTATCAAGCCCGTAGTTGCCAAGCTTCTCGTCATTGAAGCGAAGCTCGTAGTAGGCGACTCCTTCGTTTTGGCGCATATAGACATCTTGGCTGCCGGGAGTCTTTTCGACGATAGCTTTGATCTTGGTGCCAAGCTCGTTGAGCTTGTCGATCTCCTCGCCAAAAATCTTGATCACCACATCTCCCCTTGATCCGGTGAGCATCTCCGAAGTTCGCATCTCAATAGGCTGGGTGAAGCTATATTCGATCCCGTCGAATCTATCAAGTACCTTTCTCATCTGCTCTTTGAGCCACTCGGTATCAGGCTTTCGCCACTCCTTTTTGGGCCGAAGGACCAAGAAGGTGTCGGTATCATTGAGCCCCATGGGATCGAGCCCTATCTCATCGCTACCAGTCCTGGCGATGATCGACTTGATTTCTGGCACCTCTTTGAGCAGGGCTTGCTGGATTTTTGTGTTGAGCCTGATTCCAGCTGGGATATTGATCGAGGGCGGCGCTTCGATACCGATGACGATATTGCCCTCATCCATTGTTGGCATATAGGTCTTTCCTATATTGCCAAAGGCCCAGACAGTCGCTCCCACCAACACGGCCAAAACGGCGTAGATGAGATATTCGATCTTAAAGGCCCCCTTCAATAGAGGCAGATAGGCTTTGAGGAGCACCTTCATCAAAATCGTATCTTCGTGCCGCGGCTTTTTGATAAAAAATGAGGCGATGGTAGGGATGACGAAGAGCGAGAGCAAAATGGCCGAGCCCAGCGTAAAGATGATGCTAAGAGCCACGGGAGCGAAGAGTTTGCCGCTTAGGCCGCTGAGCATCAAAAGAGGAGTAAAGACGATGATGATGATCATCACGCCGCTAATGATTGGCATACTCACCTCTTTGGCCGCATCATAGATCACTTTGAGTCTTGGCTTGTTGGGATTTTCGGAGAGCCTTGCGATGATATTTTCGACCATCACCACACCCGAATCGATAATCATCCCGATCGCTATCACGATCCCGCCAAGACTCATGAGGTTCATGCTGATGCCATATTTATACATTAGCACAAACGCCGCCAAGATAGCCAGAGGCAAAATGAGCGCCACGGTGATAGCCGAGACGACGCTTCCCAAAAAGAGCAGCAACACCACCATCACCAGCACCACCGCTTCCAAGAGAGCCTTTTTGACCATATTGACCGCTTTGGTAATGAGATCGCTTCGATCGTAGAAGACGTTGATCACCGTCCCTTCGGGGAGGCTCTTTTGGATCTCTTGAAGCTTTTGTTTGACCCGTTTGGTCAGCTTCGAAGCATCAGCCCCTTTGAGGCTGAGCACCAATCCCTCTACCGCTTCGCCTTTGCCATCTTTTGTGACATATCCGTATCGCGTAAGCGCGTCGATACCGACCTGGGCGATATCTTTGAGCCGAAGCACCGCGCCGTTTTTCTCCACTCTTACGACCAGATTTTCGATCTGGGAGATCGTGGAGAGCCGTCCCGGCAATCGCACCAAGAGCGCTTCATCCCCTCGCTCTACCCGCCCAGCACCAAAATTGGCGTTGTTCTTTTTGAGCTTTGCCTCTATATCATCCAGCGTGATGCCAAGTGTCGCCATCTTGGAAAAATCCGGCAAAATCCGATAGGTGCGCACGAGTCCCCCAAGAGCGTTGACATCCGCGACCCCTTCGATATTGCGAAGGGCTGGGCGAATCACCCAATCAAGAAGGGTTCGCTTTTGCATCAAAGATAGATTGTCATTTTCTATGGTGAACATAAAGACTTCGCCCAGAGGCGTGGTGATAGGAGCAATACCGCCGGTGATCGAGGGGGGAAGATCGTTTTTGATGTTGTTAAATCGTTGATAGACCACGTTTCTGGCCCAGTAGATATCGGTCCCCTCCTCAAAATCGATAGTGATATCGGCAAGAGCGTATTTGCTGATACTTCGCACAATTCTTTGATGGGGAATCCCTTGCATCTCCAATTCAATTGGAATCGTGATCTGCTGCTCCACCTCTTTGGGTGTCATTCCCGGCGCTTTGATGATGATCTTGACCTGGGTGGTGGAGACATCGGGAAAAGCGTCGATTGTGAGCTTGTTATAAGCGAAAATCCCGGCTATCGCGATACCAAGCGCTATAAAAATAGCCAAAAGCCTCTGGGAGAGGGCGAAGGCTATGAGCTTGTCAATCATTGTCCGCCTCCCAAGCCCCTTTGAGGGTGATAACGCCGCTGACGGCTATGAAAGAGTCGGGAGTGAGCTTGTCGCTTTGGATATAGACTCTCTCCTCACTTCTGCCAAGCACCTCTACCGGCACGAAGGTAACCCCACCTTCGACTTTGACAAATACACCGCTTTGCCCGTCGATATCGACGACGGCACTGTTTGGCACGACGTAGGCCTTTTGAAGAAGATAGAGCTTGATATTGCTCTTTTGGCCTGGTAGCAGGGAGCTCTT
>PUXX01000040.1 GCA_009659895.1 Campylobacterota bacterium | reverse complement strand
CTCGAAGAAAAACCCGTCCACTCCCACAGCCGCTGCGGCTTTGGCAAGGGGAGCGACAAACTCCCTCGCTCCGGAGCTCTTGCCCCCGCCGCCGCCGGGCATCTGGACCGAATGGGTCGCATCGAAAATCACCGGCGCAAATTGGCGCATGATGGGCAGGCTTCGCATATCGACCACCAAGTTGCGATACCCAAATGTGGTCCCCCGCTCAGTCAGCCACACTCCAGCCTTTTGGCTCGTCTCAAAATCACACAGCTCGTACCCTTTGGTCTTGAGGACCTTGAGCACGCTGTATTTCATATCTTCGGGGTGCATGAACTGCCCCTTTTTGATATTGACCTTCTTGCCCGTTTTGGCTACTTCCACCAACAGATCGGTCTGACGGCACAAAAAGGCCGGTATCTGGATGACGTCCGCCACCTCGGCCACTCTCTTGACCTGTGAGGTCTCATGGACGTCGGTGAGAATCTTGTAGCCAAAGAGCTCCTTGATCTCGGCCAGCATCTTCAGCCCATCTTCAAGCCCCGGACCCCGGTAGCTCTCCAAAGAGGTCCGATTGGCCTTGTCGAAACTGGCTTTGAAGTAAAAGTCGATCTCGTCCGATTTATGGTAGGGCTTGAGATCAGAAGCGATAATCTCCAACTGCTCTTTTGACTCAATGACACAAGGTCCTGCGATAAGTATCATGAAAACACCTTTGTAAAATCGATTTTCGCTTGGCACTGGGGCCACAGAAAGGTCACCTCTTCATCGAACTCCTCTTTTTGAAATCCATTGGGAGAGTTCTTATAGACCTCAACCTCCTCGCTTTCAGGATTGACAATCACATAGTATGGCACCCCTACACGCTCATAGAGTTGAAATTTTACCGTCAAATCCTTTAAAGCCGTAGCTAAACTAAGCACCTCCACCACCAAAATGGGCGTTTTGGTAAAGTACTGCTTAGAAGGCTCCTCGCCAAAGATAGCCACATCGGGCTGGACGACGTTGTGTTTATCGATTTTCCAATCCACCGGGGCGATATAGACTTCGCACTCCCCGCACTTAAGCGTCCTATCGAGCTCTTTTGCTATTTGAAACACAACTCTTTGATGCTTGGGATAGGGAGCTGGAGCCATAGCGTAAGCGACACCATCAATAAGCTCCCATCGCCCCTCCCACTCTTTATAATCATCATAGCTATACCGCCGAAGAAGTTTCAGTGCCGCCGCCATTTTATCTCCTTGCTACCAAAATGCCACTAAGAACTATCAAGATTATACCCAAAAATTTCACGAAATCTGGCAACGGATCGGCCAAAAAGATCACTCCAAAAAGTATGGAGAACAAAATGTTGCTGTAGCTCACCGTCGCCACGATCCCCGCTTTGGCAGCTCCATAAGCTTTGGTCATGAAGATCTGAGCCAGCGTGGCCAACACTCCCATCGCGATTATCATCCACCACAGCTTCTTCTCCGGCACCACGAACTTAGCGAAGATAAAATCGAGCCACTTAGCCTCCACATAGGGGCTTATCGCCATGAGCACGAGAGGCCCCAACGTCCCCATCCCCATAAACGAGAGCACGATGGCTCTGGTGTCGTAGTAGCGCTTGAGCTCCCGTACGCTCGTATAGGCCAGTGCCGCCCCCACGCCGCTTAAGATTCCTAAAATGTCATATTTATCGAAAGGGGTCGTGAAGGGATCGGTGATGAGAACGATCCCCAAAAAACCTACAAAAACCGCCATCCAAGCCCGCCCACTCAGCGCCTCGTGCAAGAAGAGGTAGGCAAAGAGCGCCGTCCATATGGGAGAGGTCTTGGAGTAGGTCATGGCTTCTGCCAAAGGAATGTGGGCGATATCGTAAAAAAAACACAAAAGCGCCAAAAAGCCCATGAGCCCTCGAAAGAGCAAAAGCCAAGGCCTCCCGCCGACGCCTCTCATAGGGCGGTGCAAAAGGGAGACGCCTACCAACAGCACCCCGAAAACGTTGCGAAAGAAGACCACCTCAAGGCTTGGCATAGAGTGGCTCAAAAGCTTGGCGAAGACCCCCATCCCCGCAAAAAGAAGGGAGGCGAGGAGCATGTAGAACACTCCCCTCTCAATGCTTGGCGCGTTACTCATAGATCCTTTTCTTCGTCAGCGTCCCTACGATATCCCCAAAAAAGATCACGTCTTTGAGCAGCCCCTTCTTGGTCACACCGTCCTCGTCCACTACCAAGTAGAGCTCCCCTTTCTTGCTGGCGAAGATCTTTTGATACAAGATCACTTTGAGATAGAGGCCGCTCACCTTGAGATCCTCTTTGAGCTCCTTGAGCTCCTTGCCCTGGGGCAGGATAAGATCGATCTTGCCGTTTTGCTCCGATCCCCCTACGGCGTAGAAGGTGTATCTGGTCTGCTTGGGTTTGAGGAGCTTTTTGAGATTGAAATAGAGGCTCAAGATATCGTCCTTTGTATAGTAAGGCAGCACCTCTTGGCTTTTGGTATGGAATTTGCCGTATTTGTTCTTTTCCGATTTGACGATGATCTGGCGCTTGGCGTGATCGAAATGGTACTCTTTGACATCTTTGCGCTTGGTGCTCTCTTTGACGCGCTTGAAAACTTCCGGGCGCAAAAATCCGTCCACCACCTTCCCGCGGCTAAAATAGTACTCTCGCCTATTGTTGCTGAGCACCTTGGCGATGCCGGTGGAGTAGACCTTGACGCTGATGTTGTAGTCGGTCTCGTTGCGCTCCAGCACCGCCCGAGCCTTGGCTACTTTGCCGAAAATCCCGTAAGTGACGTTGTACGACGACTCCAGCTCCATCCCAAAGAGCGCCAGAGCCGCCGCAAAAAAAAGTAGTAGAGCTCTCATTAACTCCTCTTTATCTTTCATTTGCTAAAATTGTAACAAAAAAAGGCATCCATGAAGCGCTTTGTATGGTTGATTTTTCTTTTTTTCACCGCTTCGATCGCGGATATCAACCAAACCATCGTCAACGAAACCAACGCAACATTCTATAAAAACCTGCTCAAAGAGCTCAATACCAGTTCACCCGATTATACCCTACAAAAGACGCTCATCTACAAAATCACCCAGACTCTCTCCCAAGATATCGAACCCATCAAACCAAAAGAGTTCGCCATCAAGAGCGACGACGACTTCGTCGATCTCTTTTTCAAGATCACCTCCACGCTGGCCCAGGCCAAAGCCAAACAGGACGAAATCGAAGATATCAAAGAGCAGATAGAGGATATCGAAGAGGATCTCGAACAAAACGCCACGCTGACCCAAGAGCTCGAGCTCGCCTACTACAAACACCTCAGCCGCCAAGATAAAAAATTCGTCACCTACGTCAACGCCAACTACAAAAAATGGCTCGACGCCCTGCTGCTGGAGCTGCCCAGGATCAAATTCGACACCAACGTAGACAAAAGCCTCAAGATAGCCAAGAAGAAAATCGAATATATCAACAAACGTATCAAGAAACTTCGCATCGAACTTGAGAGATGGAAAATACTCGAGGATCAAAAACGAATCGAAAAAATCCAAAAGGATATCACCGCTCTTTTGCAAAAAAGAGAGCGCTACGTCAAAAAATATATCAAAGCCAAGCTCAAACTCTTCTTCGCAGCCCTCAAAGCCAAGGATCAAAAGGCTTTGGAGATCGCCAAAGAGATCGTCGATTTCGCCAAGCGCTACTCCATCACCCCCCATCTACCCCAAGCCTTGCAGACCACGCTGGCCTACACCATGCAAAAGGAGCTAGGAAGCTGGAAGACCTATCTGCTCAATCTCAAACAAGAGATGTTCAACTTCCTCAACAACAACAGCGTCATCGGCATTCCCCTCTATAAATTCGCCCAAGCGCTGGGTATATTTTTGCTCTTTTTGTTTTTGCGCAAACTCTTCGCCCTCATCGTCCTCAAAACCCTCAACAAGATGGCGAGCCTGACCAAATCGACCGCCGACGACAAGCTCATCCAGATCCTCGAGGGCCCCACGAAGTTCGGATTTGTCATCCTGGGCTTCTACTTCGCCCTCAAAGTCGCCGGCATCGACAACGAAATAAGCGCCAAGATCATCAAGAGCCTCGTCATTATCCTCATCTTTTGGCTCCTTTACAACGCTGTGCATATCCTGGACGAGGCTATCTACAAGTTCGCCCGAAAATTCGGCAAGGAGCTCTACCGAGAGATCGGAGCCTTCTTCATCAAAACGCTTAAGATCTTCATCTTCGCCATCGGGCTGGTCTCGATACTCCAAGAGTGGGATATCAATGTGAGCGCCTTCATCGCTTCACTCGGGCTTGGAGGTTTGGCATTTGCGTTGGCGGCGAAAGACACGGCAGCCAACCTCTTTGGGGGGCTTAGCATCTTGGCCGATCGAGCGCTCAAGATGGATGACTGGATCAAGGTAAACGACATAGAAGGTACCGTCGAGGAGATAGGACTGCGCACCACCAAGATCCGCACCTTTGAAAAATCCCTGGTCACCGTGCCGAACCAGATCATCGCCAACAACCCCATCGAAAACTTCTCCCGCCGCAACATCCGCCGTATCAAGATGCGCATCGGCCTCGTCTACTCCACCACCCAAGAGCAAATAGAAGCCATCGTCAAAGATATCCGAAATATGCTACAATCACATCCTGGCATCGCCAAAAGAGCGACACTTTTGGTCAATTTCGACCAGTTTGGCAGTAGTGAGCTTAGCGTCTTCATCTACTGCTTCACCAACACCGCCGACTGGGCGAAATACCTAGAGATCCGTGAAGACGTCAATCTCAAAATCATGCAGATAGTCCAAAAACATGGCAGCGATTTTGCTTTTCCAAGCGAATCGATCTATATAGAAAAACTACCGGAAAAGATATGAAAAAGATAGCGATTATCGGAAAACCCAATGTGGGCAAGAGCTCGCTTTTTAACCGCATCCTCAAGCAGCGCGACGCGATTGTGAGCGACGTAGCAGGCACCACCAGAGATGTCAAGCGCCGCATCGTCGAGATCGGCGAGAAAGAGGCGGAGCTTTTGGATACGGGAGGGCTCGAAGATAGAGACGAGCTCTTTGATAAAGTCAAGAACAAGGCATTAGAAGCGGCGAAAGACGCGGACATCATCCTCTACATGGTAGATGGCAAGAAGCTCCCCGACGAAGAGGACAAAAAGTTCTTCCGCCAGCTCCAAAAGCTTGGCAAAGAGATGGCGCTCGTGGTCAATAAAATAGACAACGACAAGGAAGAAGAAAACGCCTGGAACTTCTATGAATTCGGCTCGGAGCATATTTTTCCTATTTCTGTGAGCCACAACCGCAAGGTCAAGCGCCTTTTAAACTGGCTAGAAGAGCGGCTCCCCGCCTCCAAAACGGCTGAGCTCACTCCCGATGAGGAGCCAGACTTCGACGAACTCCTCCAAATCGCCGAAGAGGGGAAAAAGCAAGAAGAAGATAACGAAATCAAAGTGGCAATCTTGGGGCGAGTGAACGTAGGAAAGAGCTCGCTTCTTAACGCACTTTTGAAAGAGGAGCGCTCAGTCGTGAGCGACGTGGCGGGCACGACCATCGATACGGTGGATGAGAGCATCGTCTACAACGACAAGGTGATCACCTTCATCGACACCGCAGGCATAAGACGGCGGGGCAAGATTGTGGGCATCGAGAAATACGCCCTCAACCGCACTCAAAAGATGCTTGAGCGTGCCGACGTAGCCCTTTTGGTGCTGGACGCAAGCGAAGGGATCACCGAGCAAGATGAGCGCATCGCCGGATATATCGACAAATATAAGTTAGCTTGTATTATCGTGCTCAACAAATGGGACATCGCCCAAAAATCTTACGAAGAGGCGGTCAAGGAGGTAAGAGATCGCTTCAAATTCCTAAGCTTCGCCCCTATCATTACCCTTAGCGCCAAGACCCGCAAGCGAGTCGATAGGCTCTATGAGCTGATTTTGCGAGTCTATCGCAACTATAGCCAGTGGCTCCCCACATCCCAGCTCAACCGGGTCATCAAAGAGGCCCAGATGCGCCACCAGATCCCGGCATACAAAGGCAAACCGGTCAAGATCTACTACGCCACCCAATACGACACCAAACCGCCCAAAATCGCCCTTATCATGAACCGCCCCGAAGGGCTTCACTTTAGCTACCAGCGCTACTTGATCAATACCCTCAGGGAGAACTTCGATCTCGAAGGCACCCCGGTCATTTTAAGTCCACGAAAGCGAGGAGAGAGAGACGATGAGGATAGTTAGCGGAATGCGCCCTACGGGCAAACTCCATTTAGGCCACTACTTAGGCGTGCTCAAAAACTGGATAGAGCTTCAAAAAGAGCATGAGTGCTACTTCTTCGTCGCCGACTGGCACGCCCTCTCGACCAGCTACGAAGAGAAACTCAACCTCAAAAAACTAAGCCGTGAACTGATCAAAGATTGGCTAGCAGCCGGCGTCGATCCAAAAAAAAGCATCCTCTTTATCCAAAGCCATATCAAAGAGCATGCCGAGCTCTACGTGCTTTTAAATATGATCACACCCCTTGGCTGGCTTGAGCGCAACCCCACCTACAAAGACCAGCTCTCCCAGATGAAGCACAAAGATATCCATACCGCCGGATTTCTGACCTACCCGGTCCTGCAAGCCGCCGATATCATCCTCTACGACGCCGAAGCCGTGCCTATAGGAGAGGATCAGCGCCCTCACTTAGAGATCACCCGAGAGATCGTGCGACGATTCCACCACCTCTTTTCGTGTGAGCTCTTCAAAGAGCCCAAAGAGCTTCTAAGCCCCACCCCAAAGCTTTTGGGGCTCGATGGCAGAAAGATGAGCAAGAGCTATGGCAACGCCATCTTTTTGAGCGATAGCAGCGAGGAGGTGTGGCAAAAACTTCGAGGTGCCAAAACCGATCCTCAAAGAGTCAGAAAGAGCGATCCCGGCAACCCGGAGGTCTGTCTTATCTACGACTACCACAAAGCATTTAGCGACGAGGAGACGATCCAAAAGGTCGTAGAGGGCTGCACGAGCGCCTCTATTGGCTGTGTGGAGTGCAAGAAGTGGTGCATGGCCTCGATCGAGAAGGTCTTGGAGCCTATGCGTGAGCGAAGGGCAGCCATCGATGATGAGGCGGTCGAGGAGATTATCGCCTCAGGCGAACGAAAGGCCAAAGAGGCAGCTTCGAAGAAGATGAACCAGGTCAACAAAGCGGTCTTTGAGATTAGCTGCGAGGTGGAGTGATGAAGCGCTATCTTGGGAGCCGAAAAAAGCTCAAAATCTACATCGACAGCGACGATAGTTTCCAAGGCGAGGCTCTTTGGCAGCTTATCCTCAAAGAGGCCAAGGCCTACGGCCTCGCCGGAGCTACCGTCTACAAGGCGGTGGCCGGCATGGGAGCCCATAGTGAGCTTAGGACCTTCAACGTCTGGAGCCTGAGCCAAAAACTGCCTCTCATTATCGAGATGATCGATAGCGAAGCGAAAATTCGAGGCTTTTTAGCTCAGATCGAGCCAAAGCTGAGTGAAGCCCTCGTAACCTTGGAAGATGTAGAGGTGCTTCTCTATAAACACCCAAAGTTCGCCCAATGAGTCTCGCTACCGTTTTGGCCGTAGGAGTCGGCGGCTTTTTTGGAGCGATTGCGAGGTTTCTCATAGCCTCCGCCATCCAAAAGCTAAGCGGCTCCCTCTTTCCTATCGGGACTCTGAGCGTCAATATTATCGGCAGCTTCTTGATAGGCTTTTTGTATCTCTACTTCTCCCAGACCATCAACCCCCTAGCCAAAGCCATGCTCATCACCGGCTTTTTGGGAGCGCTGACCACCTTTAGCACCTTTAGTCTTGAAACCGTGCTCCTGCTCCAAGACGGGCTCTACTTCAAAGCGCTTCTTAATATCGTGCTCAACGTCACTCTTACCATATCTTCAACCATTCTTGCTATAATGATCTTCAAAAAACTCTATGGAGGTCTGTGATGTATAAAATAGAGATGGACAAGATGTGCGGATGCGCCAAACGAGACGAGAGCCTCAAACCAAAGTGGCTCGATAAAACCTACGCCACCAAGGAAGAGGCAGAGCTCGAAGCGCTTAGACTCGCCAACCACGCCAACGCCAACTGGTGCAAGAAGCATCGATTTTTCGCCTACGAAGAAGATAGCATTATCCGCATCGCCGTAGAGCTTAGCTGTCCCAAAGAGGTATGATGTTCGATCTGCCCCCAAAGCTCCACAATCCCCAAGGCGAGATTCGAAAAGCGGGATTTGAGATCGAGTATGCCGGACTTCGCCCCAAAGAGACCGCATCCATCATCATCAAACTCTTTGGCGGAGAGATGGTGGAGCTAGACGAATATGAGACCATCGTCCAAAACACGAAGTACGGCACCTTCAAGATTTATCTGGATTCTGTCTACTTAAGAAAAGATAGCGAAAAGTATATCTTCAAAGAGGTGGACGCTTTCAAAGAGGTGATCTATACCCTTAGCGAACTGGTGGTACCCTACGAAGTGGTCACGCCCCCCATCCCTTTTACCGAGCTCCAAGTAGTCGAAGATCTGAGGCTTGAGCTCAAAAAGGCCGGAGCGGTAGGCACAAGCGCCTCGGTGCTCTACGCTTTTGGGATGCATATCAATATCGAGACCTACTCTTTTGAGATCCAAGAGATTGTCGATATCTTACGAAGCTTCGTGCTGCTCCAAGACTATATCATCGAGACGATTGACGTGGATCTGACAAGAAAGCTCAGCTGGTTCATCGATCCTTTCGACAAGGAGTTCATCGAACTTATCTTGGATAAGAGCTACCGACCGACCAAAGAGGAGTTCATCGAAGATTACATCACCTACAATCCCACCCGCAACAGAGCTCTTGATCTTTTGCCCCTTCTTAGCTACATCGAGCCCTCCGTCAAAGAGCGGCTCCCCGATCAAAAGATATCTCCTCGCCCCGCCTTTCACTACCGGCTGCCAAACTCCAAGATAGACGAAGATGATTGGAGCGTGGCGTTTGAGTTCAATCAGTGGAGCCTGGTCGAAAAAATTGCGGTAGACAAGAGTAAACTTGAGGATTTAATCGATGAGTACTGGGAGTTTCAAGAGACCCCCTTTTGGTTCATCAAAGAGCTTTGGGTCGAGAGAGTAAAGCATTGGCTCGAAGAAGAGTTGTCGTAACGGGATCGATCAAGGGGAGCCGCACCGCTTGGCTCTTTTTGGGCTTTATCTTGCGTCTTTATCACATCCAGCCCATCTTCGTCCACCCCAAACGCCCCTTACCAAAGAGTTTCAAGGGGCTTATTATTAGCGGCGGCGTCGATATCTGTCCCAAAACCTACGGCCACGATGAGCCCTTCGTCTGCGAGGAGGCAAGGGATAGAATGGAGCTTGAGCTCTTGCAAAAAGCCTACGATCAAGGCCTCCCCATCTTTGGGATTTGTCGGGGGATGCAGCTTATCAATGTCTTTTTTGGCGGCACGCTCCACCCCGATATCCACGATCTCGATCTCAACCGCCCCCATCCAAACTCCCCTTTTCCCATCAATACCATCGAGATCATCCCAAAGACCCGCTTGCACGAGATTCTCAAGACCACCCGTCTCAAAGCCAACGCCTTGCACCACCAAGCGATAGAGACATTGGGCGAAAATCTTCGCATCAGCGCCAAAGACTCCAACGATCTCATCCAGGCCATCGAACACACCGAACGCTTCATCCTTGGAGTCCAGTGGCATCCCGAATATCTCCCCTACTCTCCCGTTCATAGACGACTCTTCCAGGCCTTCGCAAACTCTTTGTAAGCCTTTTTTTACTATAATCAAATAAAAACGGGAGGCAAGATTGCTCGATCTAAAAGCGTTGGAGAAGAATTTTGACGAAATTGCAGCTAGGCTTCGCACAAAAGGGGTAGAAGAAGAAACGCTGGCCAAACTCAAAGAGCTCTTCGAGGAGTACAAGAAGCAAAAAAGAGCCCTCGAAGAGCTCCAAGCCAAACAGAACAGCCTCTCAAAACTCTTTGGGCAATACAAAAGAGAGGGCAAAGATATCAATGAGCTTAAAAGAGAGCTAGAAATCAACAAAACCGACATCGCCAAACTCCAAGAGATCGTGCGCGATCTCGAAGCCAAGCTCAAAGAGCTGGCTCTCACCATCCCAAATCCCCCAGATCCGGACGTGCCCGTAGGCAAGGATGAGAGCGACAACGTCGAACTCAAAAGGGTCTTGGAGCCAAAGAGCTTCGATTTTGAACCAAAAGAACACTGGGAGCTTGGAGAAAAGCTTGGCTGGATCGATTTTGAGCGAGGCGTGAAGCTGGCCAAGAGCCGCTTTAGCGTCTTGAAAAAGGAGGCGGCCAGACTTGAGAGAGCCCTTATCAACTTCATGCTCGATCACAACCGCAGCTACGGCTTCGAGGAGGTCTGCGTCCCCTTCATGGCAAATTCGACCACGCTCCTTGGCACGGGGCAGTTGCCAAAATTTGAAGAGGATCTTTTTAAAGTCTGCGACGAGGATCTCTACCTCATCCCAACCGCCGAAGTGCCCCTAACCAACCTCTATCAAGACGAGATCATCAAAGATCTAGACTCCCCTATCAAGCTCACCGCCTATACCCCTTGCTTTCGCAAAGAGGCTGGAAGCGGCGGACGGGACGTGCGAGGGATGATTCGCCAGCATCAGTTCGACAAAGTGGAGCTCGTCGCCATCACCCGCCCCGAAGAGAGCGATAAGGTCTTCGAAGAGATGGTGGAGTGTGCCAGTAGTCTGCTTACAAAACTGGGGCTTCCCCACCGCCATGTGATGCTTTGTACGGGGGATCTTGGCTTTAGCGCCGCAAAGACTATCGATCTGGAGGTGTGGCTGCCAGGACAAGGAAAGTACAGAGAGATCAGCTCCATCTCCAATACCCGCGATTTTCAGGCCAGACGGGCACGGATCCGCTTCAAGGATGGCAAGAAAAACCGCCTCGTCCATACCCTCAACGGCTCCAGCTTGGCGGTGGGCAGGACCCTTATCGCCATTATGGAAAATTACCAGACAAAAGAGGGCCATATCGAAATACCGAAAGCTTTGGAGCCCTATCTTTAGGAGATACCATGAAAATCAACACCTACATCGTCAAGACCATCAACGACATGCTCAGCCTCGATACCATCAAGTTGGCGCTTCTTACCGGTATTCCCATCATGCTCATTTGGATCGGTATTGGCTGGCTGCTCTGGGATCCCGTCACCTCCTTCACCGCTCAGATTATTAGCTGGATCCCCTTTTCGATCGTGCGAGCCAACGGAGCCTTCATCATCACCTTTTTTCTCTGGTTCATTCTGGTACTGGTGAGCTACGCGCTCTTTATCGGGCTTTTTAGCGGCTTCTTGCTTGGTGGCAAGAAGGAGCGAAGATTTGAGGCCATCAACTTTAGCCTTATCTTCATCTTCTCTATCTTTTGGGCCATCGTCATCATGATCAAATGGCCCTGGCTCAATCAAGAGATCCAGCGCTTCTTGACGATTCTGCCCTTCGATACCGTCGCCCAAGGGCTCTCGTGGCTTTTGGCCTTCTATCTCTTTTACAATCTCTTTTTGATTAGCGAATATTTCGTGGTCTTCATCTTTCGAGAGCCCTTCATCATGGGGCTTTTAGAAAGACATGGCATAGATTTAGATCTTAATCAAGAGATCTCAAAAGCCAAAACATACGGTGTGCTCTATTGGGATATTCTTTGGTTTTTGATAGCTTCCGTACTCATTCTGCCCGTACTCTTCATCCCCGTCGCCAACTTCTTGGCCATCTGGTTCGTCTGGGCGTGGCTTTATAAAGAGTCGGCCTTCATGGGGGTCTGCTCTTTACTCTGTACGCAAAAGGATCTAGAAGTACTCAAAGAGCACAAAGCCTACTTCGTCGTTACGGCGCTCACGGCGGCTCTTTTGAATTTCATCCCTATCATCAACATCTTCACCCCCTTTTTCGTCATGGCGCTCTATTTCCACTGGATTATCGAAAACAAGAAGAGCTAAGGCTCTTCTTACTCTATCGGCTCATACAGCTTCGTATCGACAACCGCCACGCCCCCTTCTCCATCGGATACGTAGATGATACCTTCATCCCCAAAAGCCATACGAGCTCCCCTATACCCAAAAGTGTTGACTCCTCCAATATATTCCAAGCTACCACTATCAAAAAGATCAACTCCCGAAGTTATCCTTCGCACCACGATGCTCTCATCCAAAGGCGCTACTTGCATAGAGGCGATAGTCTCCCTTCGAGCCTCTGTTTGGGCTTCTAAACGAAGAGAGCTATCGACGTAAGGATCATCATGGCTAAAGAGACGAAGGACTCCGTTAGAGTCATAGAGGGCGATTTTTGGACTCCTGTGAAATCCGGCCACTTTTTGGAAATCGAACTGCGTCAATACCCTACCTCCAAAAGTGAAGTTTGGCATATCGGAAATATAGACAAAAGAGAGCTTTTTATCTCGAACAAGGGCCAAAGCGCTCTTTCGATAGGTGGGCGCCATATCTTGCAAAGAGCTCTCATAGGCTATATCGGTAGCGAAAATCTCATCGACACTCGGAGGCGTGGAATAGACACGAATAACGTGAAAATCTTTTTTATCGGCGATAAAGGCGTAGTGGCCGTCTCTATCCAAAGCTATCTTGTGCGCCTGGTTATAGGTGGTATTTGGCAACCCCCTCATAAGTAGCGAAACGGCGGAAGGGTTGGTGATATTGAACCGCAAAAGCCCGTCACGAACGTCAACTACGTAAGCTTCGTTTAGGATAGGAGATAGAAGAATATCTTGCATGGAAGCACCCGATACGGGAAGTTTTTGCAAAAGCGTAAGATCGACTCCGTTTGGAGCGATACGAAATGTGCAAAAGTTCTCCCCTCCAACACCATAGAGCAGATCCCCTCTTTTGGCAAGAGCTCGAATGGTGCCGCACCTGTCGTTTTGAGCGACAACAGCGGCTGTTGTCGTATCTTTATAGTCAGGATTGCTCACATCGATCAAAAAGGTCTTAACCAAATCCAACACAAAAGCAATTTTACGATTTGCGATATCGGCTACGACAATCTCTTGCCCCCACCAATCGGTATCGATATTGCCACGAAGTTTTGGCACTAAAGGGATTGAGAGATCGTAGATCAAAAGCCCCCGAACACTATCGGTCACATAGAGCGTATCGCCATCTTTAGCCACATCGTAACTCATAGCGTAGGCGTTGATGGTATATCGTATCTGTTTGGCGAAAGGATCGATAATGTGCACTCCCTGATCCATATCGGCCACATAGGCGTATCGATCGTCGACCCACACGCCACGAGCGAATCCTGGCGTCTCTACGCTCCACGCCATCGGCTCTTGATACGTTATAGCGGTAGAAGGCGTTAGGCGCACAACCTTCAGCCCTCCGGGCCCGTCGGCGAAGAAGGCATACTCAACGTCGTTTATCGTTTTCACAAAGACCTCTCGGCCAAAGACCAACGAACTCTTTTGTCGATAAAATGTATCGTTATTTGTATCGAGAATCGCCCACTGATTTCCTCTTGTTCCAAATATCACGACAATTCTTTTATCATGAGTCAAAGCCATATCGACGATATTGTCGTCCACTGCTCCTGCCGCAACAGGTCTGACATCGTAAGTAGAAAG
>PUXX01000088.1 GCA_009659895.1 Campylobacterota bacterium | reverse complement strand
TCAGCTCAAAAAGGGTACTCTTACCCGCTCCACTAGGACCCACAATTGAGACCACCTCCCCCAGGCGCACTTCCAGATCGAAATGCTCAAATATAGGACGATCCTTGCGATAGCCAAAACTTAGATCTTCGATTCTTAGGACTGTCATGCTCTTTTGACAAACTCGCTCTTTAGCTTCATGGCGCCAAATCCAGGCACTTTGCAGTCGATATTGTGATCCCCTTCACACAGACGGATATTCTTGACTTTGGTGCCTACCTTGATGGTGCCCCCACCCCCTTTGATCTTGAGATCCTTGATCACCACCACGTCATCTCCATCTTTGAGGATGTTGCCATAAGCATCCTTGACCACCAGCCCCAAATCCTTTGGCTCATCCTTGCCAAACTCATATCCACACTCCGGACAGATATAGAGCTCTCCATCTTCATAGACATAGTCGCTAGCGCATCTGGGACATTTGGGTATCATTGCTCTCCTTTTTTGGCTCTATTATAGCCAAAAGTGCCGGCAAAACGACAAGGGTGACGAAGGTAGAAGTAAGTATCCCTCCAGCTACCACCACCGCCAGAGGATACTCTATCTGACGCCCGACCCCTTGAGCAAAAAGCAGAGGCACGATCCCAAAAAAGGTGGTCGATGCGGTCATGAGCACCGGGCGCAGGCGCAGAAGGGCAGCCTCTTTGATATCCTCTTTTAAAAAGCTCACCAACACCACACCGTTGAGGACCGCTATGGCCACGACGACGATGAATCCTACGATCACCGCCACATTGATATACAGATCAGCTGCCAAAAGGGCCAAAAAAGATCCCACCAGCCCAAGGGGCACTCCCAAGAGCACCACCAAAGCCCGCCCAAACGATCCAAAGGCGCTCAGTAGCAGGAGAAAAACGATCCCCAAAGCCAGAGGCACGATCCAGCTCATCTGGGCCATCGTCTGGGTCATGTTCTTAAAATCTCCCGCCCAGCTGTAGTAATAACCCATACCAAAATCGATCCTTTGAAGTGCTTCGTTGGCTTTTTGGACAAAGGAGTGCGTATCGATCCCCTCCAGATCCAGTGAGACCGCTACGAAGCGATTCATATTCTCTCTCTTGATCACCGCAGGACCTTGCTTGAAGATGATCTTGGCCACATCCTCCAGCCTTACCACCGACCCGTCCACGGAAATCAGAGGCAGCTTGCCCAGGCGCTCTAGATCCTCATACCCCTCCACGCCCAATGTGATATGAAGCCTCTTGATACCATCAAAATACTCAGCGACGGCGCTCTTGGCAAAAAGGAGCCTCACGCTTCGTGCAAGATCGCTGGCCTTGAGCCCATAGAGGGCCAGCTTGGTATAGTCTGGCACCACCACGATCTGGGGCTGTCCCAGCTGGCTCTCTACCTCCAGATGATCTACCCCAGCTATCCTGGCCAATACCTGGGCTACCTCGTCGGCCAGGCTTTGGAGCCTCTTTTGGTCCTGACCGTAGATCTTGACAGCCAGCTCTGCACGCACCCCCTCCAGGAGCTCCTCGATCCTAGATGCAATCGGCTGGGTAGGTATGAACTGCACATACGCAAAATGGTGTCGCAGATCCTCGCTCATCCTATGGCGCAGCTTAGCAAGATCTGCCTCCTGATCCAAAAGCACCAAAAGCTCCATATAGTTGCTCCCGGCAGTCTCTCCCTTCTCACTTCGGCCAATCATCGCCAAGACTTTTTGTACCTGAGGGTAGCGCTCTAGCAGATACTCCTCGATCTGTCGGCTCAGCTCGACGCTTTGGCCCAGAGCCGTGCCGGGTATGGCTACGACTCTGTACATGATAGACTCCTCTTCTAGCTTGGGCATGAACTCCTTGCCCTGCTTGGCCACCAAAAAGGCCAGGATCCCAAAGATCACAAAGCTTCCTGCCACCACCACTCTTGGATGGGCCAAGACCCACTCCAAAAGGGGCTTATAGACTCTTTTGAGCCTCTCTACCACTTCTGACTCCGCCCTGGGCCTTAAGAACCAGTAGCTCACAACAGGCACCAATACTAGCGCCACTAATACCGAGGCGAACATGACGATGAGGATATTTTTGGCCATCGGGGAGTAGAGCTTGCCAGCCAATCCACCCAAAAAGAGCAGAGGCGCAAAGGTGGCTGCGATGATGAGAATAGCAAAAATCACCGGCCTGGTCACCTCCCATGTGGATCTGGCTATGAGGGTGGCTCTATCGCCTCCTTGGCCAAGATGTCTATAAGCGTTCTCCACCACGACGATAGTGGCATCCACCACCATCCCAATAGCAATGGCCAGTCCTCCCAGACTCATGAGATTGGCGCTTAGACCAAGCCTTTGCATCACCAAAAAGGCGATGAGGAGTGAGAGGGGCAATGAGAGGACCACGATCAAGGATGTGCGCACCTCCCACAAAAAGAGAAAGAGCACCGCCACCACCAGCAAAATTCCCCACAAAAGCGCCTCTTGCATCATGGCCACGGCTTTTTGGATGATTGAGCTTCGATCATAAAGAGGCTCGATTTGCACATCCTTTGGCAGGGCCTGGCTTATTTGAGGGAGTCTCTTTTGGATCTCTTCGACCACTTTGGCCGCATTTGTCCCGGTACGCTGGAGCACCATCCCAAAGACCGTCTCTTCGCCGTTGAGAGTCACTGCACCAAAACGTGGCTTCTTCGAATAGTCCACTTTGGCGATATCCTTGATGGTGATCGATCGCGCCCCGGCACTTCGTATCACTGTCTTTTCGATATCTTCCAGACTCTTGTAGAGTCCGTCGGTACGAAGGATATAGGCCTCTTTGTTGAACTCAAAATAGCCTCCCCCACCGACACTGTTGGCCTGGGTGATCGCCTCTTCGACCTCCTGGAGCGTGATGGAGAGCGAGCGCATCTTGTTTGGATCCAGAGTGATCTGGATACTCTTGTCATACCCTCCCCAGCTGGTCACCTCCTCCACTCCCGGGACACTCTTGAGCATGGGCTTGACGATATACTCTTGGATGAGCTTGAGATCTTCTAAAGAGTGGGGGCCCCTGAGCCTGTACCAAAAGACCTGGCCAAGGCCAGTGGTGTTTGGACCCATCACAGGCTTGCCAAACTGCTCTGGGATATCGACGTTCTTGAGCCTCTGGGCCACCAGCTGGCGCAAAAAATAGATATCATAATCCTCATCAAAAAAGACACTCACATATCCCAATCCATACAAGGAGCTGCTGACGATCCTCTTGACCCCCACTAGTCCGGCCATGGCCGACTCGATGGGATAGGTGACGAACTTCTCGATCGCTTCGGCATCGTTGCCGGGACTCTCTACGTAGATGACCACCTGCTTTGGGGTGATGTCGGGAAAGGCGTCGATAGGTATTTGGCGATAGGCTTGCAGACCCAAAAGAGCCAATACCACGAAAAAGGCTGCGACAAAATATCGATGTTTGATAAAAAAACGATATATCCACATCCAAGGCCTCCTAGTGACCATGACCGCTCAAGCGGCTTTTGAGCAGGGAGGCCTTGATCTTGTAGACATCCTTGGCCACATACTCCTGGCCGCTCTGCACCCCATCAATCAGGGCCCAATCCCCCACGAACTCTATCAGGCGCACTGGCAGGGGAACGTAGGGTGGCTCTTTTGTTTCGTGTTCTTCATGATGGTGGTCGTGGTGATCGTTTTGGTCATCCTCATGCTTTGGTACGAAGATGACCCACTCCCCCTCAAACATACTCAAAGCCTCCTTCTTGACCACCTTGTAGGATCTGGTCCCCTCACTTCGGATCTGCATCACCCCATAGGCTCCTATGAGAAATTTCCCTTCTGGCAGAGCAAATAGGATCTTGGCCTGTTTCGTGACCTCGTCCACTCGAGGCAAGATCTGGATGAAACTAGCCTGATAGCTTCGATGGGCGAAATGGAAAGTGCCCTTTGGATTTTTGAGCCCCAAAGCCTCCTGGGGACTCAAGAATGCCACTGCCACATAGCCCTTTTGGGATTCGATACGCAAGATCTTTTGATTTGGGGCTATGTTGCTGTGGGGCGTGACGAAGATGCGCTGGACCACTCCCCCTGCATGGGCTTTGAGGATATAGGTGCGTACCACCTTTTTGGGTCTTAGACCAACAAGATCGAGCTCCAATACCACCCTATCCAAAAGGGCACGCTTTTTTTCCAAAGCGGTCTGAAGCTCGCTAAGATCCCAAAATGAGATGAGCCCCTTTTTGTAGAGGCTTCGCGACCTCTCCAACCTCTTGGTCAAGGCTTGAAGCTCCTTTTTTAGGCTCAGGTACTTGGCACTCAAGGAGGCTAGCTTGGGTGAGTCGATGATGGCTATGGGCGTGTTAGCCTCTATTTGCTGCCCCTCTTTAACCAGAAGCTCTTTGATATGGCCTCCAAAAACGGCCATGAGATCTTGAGCACCCCTCTTTTGGGTCTGAATGTAGGCATTGGTGGTATAGATACGCCCTATTGGGATCTCCTGGACCACTTCGGCAAAAAGCAAGGTAGCGACAAACAGTAGCGCTCTTTTCATTTTCTCTCTCCTTCAAAAAAACGTAACTCATAGGCGATCTTGAGCTCTTGGGCTCTGTTTTTGAGCTCTTGGATCTTTAGATCCCACAGCTCTTTTTGGAGTCTGATGAGCTCATCTAGTCGGCTCTTGTCGATCCTGTAGCGCTGACGTGCCATGGAGACGAGGCGCCTTTGGTTGGCCAGGAGTTTGCCCAGTGTGGCTCTGTGCTCCTTGAGCCTTGTGAGGCGATCTTGCAGGGAGGTTAGCGTGATGGCAAGAAGCTCCTGATAACTCTCAAGCTCCCTTTGGGCCTGCAGCAGATCGATCCTGCCAAGCTGGGCCTCCTTGGGCTCATACAAAGGCAGAGCCAAACCTACACCGGCTCTGTATATCGCACTCTTTGGCTCTTTTTCCACAGAGGCCAAGAAACGAACAGCCTTGAACCTCTTGCGTGCAAGCCTCAATCTCTGCCGAAGGGTCTCCATCCTTTTTCGCAAATAACAGCTCCTCCTGGCTCTAGGCACTTTGGGCAAGCTCAAAGATGGATCTGGAAGCAGCTCTAGGCGGCTGAGGGCTCGAAGCCTAGAGCTGGCATCGGCGATGGCCAGATCTAGCTGGCTTCTTTTGGATCGTGCCAGCAAGAAGTACTGCCTGGCTCTGGCCAGATCGTAGCGGCTGGCAAATCCCAGGCCTTGCTTGGATCTGACCATATCCAAGATCCTCAAAGCCCCGTCGAGTTCTTTTTGTAAAAGATCTTTTTGAAAGATCAAAACTGAGTAGTCCATATACAGATCAAAGAGTCTTTTTTGCAAGAGAGCCTTTTGGAGCTCCTTCTCATACTCCAAAAGCTCCCTTTCGCTCCTGCCTAGCTGTCGGTAGAGATCTCCAAAAAGTCTCACCTGCCACTCCAGCCCCAGCTCAAAGCCACTCCCATCATCGTACCGTCCGGCCAAAAGCTCAAGATCTGGAGCGCTTTTGGTGGCGTAGCGGGTCTGGATAGAGAGTTTTTGGCTTTTGAGATCGTATCTGTAGATCTGAGGGCTCTTTTGAAGCGCTAGTTGGACATACTCCTCAAAACCGATTCCATACAAAAATGGAGCCATAAATACAAGCACCATTATCCTCATAAGACCTCCTTGAAGATTGTCTGGACAAGAAAATTCTAAAAGCGAAGAGCTCTTGGAGGCTTGAGGAGTGTGGGAGGATGTTCGTCAAATTTTAAGATTCTAAGGAAAAAGCTCAAAGAGCCCTCAAAGGATTCCAGTAGCAATACAAAAAAGACCAGAAGATAGGGCAGATGGAAAAACTGATGGAGCTGGCACTCCTGATGGTCCATCTGATAGAGCTCTTGCTTGTACTGGGCCACCGTGTGGGTCGGATCTTTTAGGACATAGGCGTGAAGGATCTCAAAAAGGAGAGCTAGAAGTAGCACGATCGAGGCTATTCTAGCTATCCTTCTCATCCTACTCCCTGATCTGGCCGTGGCCGTAGATTTTGTATTTGTAGGTGGTCAGATCGTTGATCCCCATAGGGCCTCTGGCATGGAGCTTGTTGGTGCTGATGCCCACCTCCGCTCCAAATCCAAAAACCCCGCCATCGGTAAATCTGGTCGATGCGTTGAGATAGACGCAGGCTGCATCGATCTCGTTTAAAAATCGCTCAGCCGTCTCGTAGTTTTGGGTCACGATCGCTTCGCTATGTCCGCTACCAAAGGTGCGAATATGCTCTATCGCCCCATCCACACCGTCTACGACCTTGATAGAGAGGATATTTTCTAGATATTCGGTATGAAAGTCCTCCTCATCGGCCTCTTCTATGTCAGGAAGCACCTCTTTGGTAAGAGCGCACCCTTTGAGGGTGGTGAGGTGGGGCTTGAAAGCCTCATAGAGCTTGAGGAGTATTTCGTCTTTGATGGCATAGTCGATCAAAAGCGTCTCCATCGCGTTGCAGACACCCGGGCGCTGGACTTTGGCATTGACAGCGATGCGTACCGCCTCGTCAAAATCGGCGTCCTTGTCGATATAGGTATGACACAGTCCCTTGTCGTGCTTGACCACCGGGACCGTGGCATTGCGGGTGATATGGCGTATGAGCGCCTCTCCGCCACGGGGGATGATGAGATCGACATACTTATCCATCCTGATAAGTTTATCGACCCCCTCTCTGCTATAATCTGGCAGCAAGGAGATCGCCTCCTCGGGCAGTCCGTGAGCCTTGAGGCTCTCTTGGAGAAGTTTTGCGATAGCTTCGTTGGAGTGTCTGGCCTCCTTGCCCCCTTTGAGGATGGCGACATTGCCAGACTTAAAACAAAGAGCCGCGGCGTCGCTGGTGACGTTGGGCCTGGATTCATAGATGACCCCTATGACGCCGATGGGGATGGAGACCTTCTCTATTCTTAGACCATTATCGATCACCCAGCCATCCAAGACTCTGCCCACTGGATCCTTCAGAGCCGCGATCTCTTCGATAGATCTGGCCATTCCCTCGATCCGGCTCTCGTCTAAAAGGAGTCTATCGATAAGCGCAGCTGAGAGATTGGCCTCTCTGGCATAGGCCAGATCTTTTGCGTTGGCTTCTAGGATCGCGGCTCTATGATCCCTCAAAGCCTTGGCCATATCCTGAAGTACCCTCTTCTTCTTCGCTCCATCGATCTTGACAAGCTCACTGGCGCTTTTTTTGGCACGGATCAAAAACTCTTCCATCAACCCTCCTTTTTCAAAAGATCATCGAGACTGCGTCTTGGATCCTTGCCCTGTAAGATAGCGTAGACCTCGGCAGCTATGGGTGTATAGATCTCTAAATCTTTGGCTATCTCATAGATAGCTTTGGCGGTATAGACACCCTCAGCCACCTCCCCAAGATCTGCTAGAATCTGATCTAGCCCCATCCCTTTGGCCAGTCCCAGACCTACACGGTAGTTTCTGGAGAGTTTGCTGCTAGCGGTCAAAAAGAGATCCCCAGCCCCGCTAAGCCCCAAAAAGGTCTGGGTCCTGGCTCCAAAGGCCCTGCCAAAGCGCTCCATCTCCACAAGTCCCCTAGCTAGCAAAGCAGCTCTGGCGTTGTTACCAAGCTCCAAGCCATCACTGATCCCAGCTGCGATGGCGATGACATTTTTATAAGCGCCACACACCTCCGCACCGATGACGTCATCGTCTACGTAGGCCTTCATGAAATCGGGAAAGGCATCGGCATAGACAGAGGCTAAAGAGGTGTTGGTGGAGCTGACCACCACAGCGGTGGGAAGCCCCTTTTTGACCTCCGCGGCGAACGATGGGCCAGAGAGATAGGCCAGGTGATCGTGGGGTACGTAGCGCTCCAGGATCTGATTGAGAAACTCTTTGGTCTGGATATCGATCCCTTTGGAAGCCACCAAGATCTTGTGTCTTGGCGAGAGTGGATGCTCCTGGAGCCAGGGCCTGATCACTTGGGCGGGAAGCACGAGCACCAGATATTCTAGCTCAAGTACCTCCTCCAAAGGACGAAAATGTGGCAAAGCGTGGCGATGCCTGGAGGTGATGAGCACCTCATTTTTTTGCGAGAAGGCATAGTAGAGAGCCTGGCCCCAGTTGCCAGCCCCTATGATCCCTAGTTTCATGCTCTTTCCTTTTTGCCTAGAAGTCTCTCAAAGCGCTCGATATCTCTTTTTTTGCCAATGACCACCAAGATATCGCCAGCGTCTATTTTGTGGTTGATTCCTCTTGTGATGAAGATGAAGCGATTGCCCAGCTCCTTGTCCACGATCCCGATGATGATGAGGCGAAACTCCTCGCTCCAGTTGTAGTCGTTGATATTTTTACCATCCAAAAAGGAGCCAGCAGGCACTACGATCTCCTTGAAGGTGAGGCTCTTGTCTTTGAAGAGGATCTCATCCATCGCCTCTGCTACTGCTGGCTTTTCCAGGACAAAATAGAGCCTGTTGGCCGCGGCCACCATCGTATCAATCACCTTGTCGGCACCGGCTAGCTTGAGTTTGCGCTCGCTCTCTTTTGACTCACAGATGGCGATCACCTCGATCTTGGGAAAGAGCGCTTTGAAAGTGATGGTGAGGTAGATATTCTTCTCCTCATCATCATAAGCGCAAAAGACCTTGTCAAAACCATGCTCCAGCAAGATCTCGGTGATATGCTCGTCGCTATGGATATCGACGACAAGGAGATTTTCAAATCCCTCTTTGGAGGCGTGATTGAGAGCCTCCTTGTCAAAATCTGCGATATAGACATCATAAGACTCAGCAGCCAGGTTTTTGGCTACCTGTTCTCCATAGCGGCCAAAGCCAAAGACCAGGACCCTATCGTTTCTTTCTGACATTTTTGAGACTACTTTCTATTACTTCTGATTTGAAGTGGCTGATACTGATACTATAGCCCATAATGACCAAGATATCGTCCACCTTGAGCACGAAATCGGCAGGAGGATTGAAGATAAATCTCCTGTTGGCTCCCCATTTGGCTCCCTTGGATCCATCCAGGCTGCGTACGACACCAAGGAGGATGAGCTTATATCTAGAAAAGTCGATCTCCCCTACCCTGGCCCCATCCAGGAAAGAGTCGTGGATCACCTCCACCTGATCACAAAGAGCGTTCTTTCTGGCAGTAAGGATATCGTTGATAGCCTCGATGGCGATAGGCTGCTCGATCACCTTGGCCGCAAAGAGTCCGGCAGTGATGTAGGGTGAGATGAGATAGTCCGCACCGGCTAGCTTGAGCTTCTTTTGAGAACTTGTATCGATGGTGCGAGAGACCAAGAAGACATCCTTGCTAAAACTTCGGATATTAAGACAGATGTAGATATTGTGCATGTCGCTATCGGTCAGCGCCATCACCGCTTTGACCTTGTCGAAATTGATATTTTTGAAGGTATCTTTTTTGCTAGCGTCGGCGCATATGGCAAGATAGCCGGCGTTGAGAGCCTCATCGACCACCTTTTTATCCAGATCTATGATCAAGAAGCTCTTTTTATCTCTCTCCAGCCTCTTGACGAAGAGCCTGGCCATATGGGTGTACCCGCAGATGATATAGTACTCCTCAAGGCGCTTGATAGCGGAGAGGATGCGGTTGGTGCGCACCTCTTCGAGCCGCTCGCTAAAGGCGGAGACGATGATGGATGTGGCAAAAGAGATCAGGCCGATACCGGTGAGGATGATGACGATGGTGATCCCCCGTCCCTCAGTGGTGACAGGAGTGATATCCCCATAGCCCACGGTCGAGATGGTGACCAAGGACCAGTAAAAAGCATCGAAGAGGGTGTTGATGTTGGGATTGGCGTGCTCTTCGAAGACATAGAGACTAATCCCGGAGATCAAGATGACAAAAGCGACCAAAATCAAAAGGGTAAAGAGCTCCACCTTTTTGGAGGTGAGCACCTGCAAGAAATGCTGGATATTTTGGCTATAGCGCAAGAGCTTGAAGACACGAAAAAGCACGAAGATACGAAGGATCCTCACCTCTCGGTAGCTAGGCAGTATAGCCAAAAGATCGATGATAGACAGTGGTGAGAGGATATATTCTAGTTTGGAGCGAATAATCTCTTTGAGCACCTTTTTGGTGTCAAACTCTCTTTCTAAAAAGACGGAGTTCTCAAACTCCTCGATGATGATCTTGTGGATATCGTTGTAGACCCAAAGACGTAGGAGATACTCCACGATAAAGACGCCCGTGACAAAATAGACATCATAGTAGTAGAGCCATTTGGAGATCGGAGTCTTGACCTCCTCGATGATGATCACCACACTTGAAAGGATCAAGAAGATCATGAAATAGTCGAAATAGCGCTTGTATTTGTAGTCGTCGTTGGTCAAGAGATTGCGAAAGAATCTCTTGACTTTGTTGTATGTAGGAGAATTATCCAGTAAAAAGGCAAAATCTACAAGCAGCTGGGAAAATTTCAAGAGAGTTTCTTCCTCAACAGTTCATTGACGAGCTTGGGATCGGCTTTGCCCTTGCTCGCCTTCATCACCTGGCCCACAAAAAAGCCAAAGAGCTTCTCTTTTCCGGCTTTGTATTCGGCCACTTTGTCCTCATTGGCCTGGAGGATCTGATCGATCATAGCTTCGATCGCTCCACTGTCGCTGATCTGTTTGAGTCCTAGCTCATCGATCGCCTGATCCACATCGACTCTATGCTCCATCAAATAGTCCAGGACATCCTTGGCCGCTTTTGCGCTGATAGTCTTGTCCTCTATGCGGGCTATGAGCTTGGCCAAAGTGGCGCTATCTACCGGTGAGTTCTCGATATCGATTCCGGCTTTGTTGAGTCTGGCGGCCAGCTCCACTGTCAGCCATGTCACTGCGTTTTTGGCACTGATCCCCCTTTGCATCATCTGCTCAAAATATCTTGCCGTTTCCTTGGATGAGGCAATGAGGGCTGCGTCGTAGGGCTTGATGCCAAACTCTTCGATAAATCGATCCTTCTTCTGATCGGGAAGCTCTGGGATATCTCTGGTCTGCTCAAAAAACTCATCCGGAATGACCAGAGGCAAGAGATCGGGATCTGGGAAGTAGCGATAATCCGCACTCTCCTCCTTGCCTCTCATACTCCTGGTCACCCCCTTTTGGGTATCAAAAAGCCTGGTCTCCTGGACCACCTCCTGATCATAGACTCCATCCTCCCACGCCTCGATCTGACGCTGGACCTCATACTCTATAGCCCTTTGGATGAAACGAAAGGAGTTGAGGTTTTTGATCTCCACTCTTGTATAGAGCTTCTCGTCACCTTTGGGGCGGATGGAGACATTGGCGTCGCAGCGAAAGGAGCCCTCTTGCATGTTGGCATCACTGATATCTAAGTAGCGAACGATAGCATGGAGCTTCTTAAGATAAGCCACCGCCTCATCACTGCTTCGGATATCTGGCTCGCTGACGATCTCCAAAAGGGGAGTACCGGCACGGTTGAGATCGACCTTGCTGATGCTTCCTTCGTGGATATTCTTGCCCGCATCCTCTTCTAGATGGGCTCTGGTGATCCCGATCTCTTTTTTGGATCCATCCTCTAGATCGATAAAGAGACGCCCCCTCTCCACGATCGGGATCTCAAACTGACTGATCTGATACCCCTTGGGAAGATCCGGGTAGAAGTAGTTTTTTCGGTTGAAGATAGATTTTTTGTTGATGGTAGCCTCCGTGGCCCATCCAAACATCATCGCCTTCTTGACCGCCTCCTCGTTGATCACCGGCAAGGCTCCCGGCAGTGCCAGACATGTAGGACATGTGTTTTTGTTGGGTTCGTCGGCGAAGCTGGTGGGACAGCTGCAAAACATCTTCGTTTTAGTATTGAGCTGTACATGCACTTCAAGGCCTATGACTACCTCAAACTCCATAGAATTCCTTTGACAAATTTTTTTTAATCTTACAAAAAGATTGATAAAAAGCCCTTTAAAAAGCTTCTGGCTCTTACGTTTTGGTACGAAAGTTATGGTACAATCACCATAAAAGGAGAGGGATGAAAAAGGGTGCGTTGCTATTACTATCACAGCTGCTGCTTTGGTCGACCCCTCATAGCTACACCGACAGGCTCAAAGCCTACATGGCGCTCAAGAAGGAGTTTGAGCTGCGGGGCTATTTTTATTACTACGATTTTGACAAAGATGGCTACGACTACAACGACTGGATCTACAAAGATCTTCGATCGGGCAAGCTCTTTAGACTCCTGGCCATCAAACCCTCTAGCGACAACGTTTTTGGTTTCGCTCCCGTAGCCCCAAAGGATCTGCCCTCAAAGCCAAAGGGCTATTTTGTCTTCTTGGCCATGCCTCAAGAGGATGTGAGATTTTCTTGGGTCTATATCGACGCTACGACCCTCAGGCCCTATAAACTCCTAGGCTCCACCAAAGAGGGCTACATGCGCTATTTGGATCTCAATGGCGATGGCAAGCCAGATCCTTTGGATCTTGGGGTCACTTTGCAAGAGGATCGGGTCCAGTTCGATCCAGATCTACGTATCACAGATATAAGCTGCGGATGGTACCACACCTGCTATATCCAAGAAGGCGTGGGCTACTGTTTTGGCGACAACGCCTATGGGGAGCTAGGAGATGGCACCACCAAAGGGGGACCCCGCATCAAGAGGGTCAAACTCCTAGACAATCTCATACAAATCGAAGCCTCCAAGGAGTACACCTGCGCTCTTACGCAAGGAGGAGAAGCCTTCTGCTGGGGACGTAACGAATATGGCAAACTTGGCAACTCCGCAGTAGATAAGAGCCAGTATCCCCTCAACGCCATACCAGCATCCTTCATCCCCTTTGACCACCAACCCTACGCCACCCTGCCACAAAGAGTAACCAAAGAGCCAGTAGGTACGCTCAAAGGTCTCAAATCGATCTCCGCCGGCAGCTGGCACGCATGCGGTGTGGATGAGAAGTATACCTACTGCTGGGGCCAGAATTTCGACGGGGCCCTTGGCATAGGCAAAGATCCAAAAAATTTCATGAGCTTTGGAGCCTTTGACATAGCCCAAAACAGCCTCAATCTCCAATTCCTCTTTTGGCCCAGAGCTCTCAAGGTCCACAAATCGACCACCTCCACTCTCCCGCTCACATCAGCCACAAGCGTCAGTGCTGGCAGCAGTGATCACACCTGCGTCCTCACCAAAGAAAAAAGAGTGCGCTGCTGGGGATGGAACAGTGCCGTAGGAGAAGTGGGCACAGGAGATACACAAACAGAATACTACACCGCACCGGCACCAGAAGTGATCACCTACAAAAAAGAGCCCCTTAGTGGCGTACTCAAAATCGTCACGGGTTCTGATCATACCTGTGCGCTGCGCCAGGATCATACAGTCTGGTGCTGGGGAAACAACGAAAATGGCGAACTAGGTGATGGACTCTATGAGCCTAAGCCCTTCGCCTCCCCTGTCAAAACCCAAAGTGGCGCTATTTTGAGTAATATCTACGAAATCTTTAGCGACAGAGCATCCCATACCTGTGGGATCGACCATTTTGGGCTCCTTTATTGCTGGGGCTCCAATGCCCAAGGAGAGCTTGGAATCGGCAAGGAGATCCCCAATATCCCATACGCCGTCCAGATCCCACTCCCAGAGCCGGTGCTCTTCGGGTCGGCGGGAGGTGGTGGGATCTCACCATTTGATCCTCAGATCGTCCCACACAGGGGTGAACATACCTGCGTCGTGAGTGTGGGTGATCATATCTACTGCTGGGGCAACAACGACTACGGCCAGCTAGGCACCAAAGACTTTCGCAACAGATACTACCCTACTCAGATAAAGTAGCGTATCGAGGCAAATCCAGCGGCTCTGGCTCTTTTGATGGCGTGGATCTGAGATCTGTGGACCACGCCTCCCAGGGCTATGATTTTTTTGTATGTTCTGCTTCTTCGCCGTAGACTCCTGAGTCCTAGAGGCTCCCCTTTACCTGGAGAAAAGAAGATAGGACTATAGGTGACATAGGCCACCCTGGAGGATCTTGCGATCTTGAGATCTTGAGGAGTATGGGCACTTAACCACACCTCAAAGCCAGCCCTTCGCAAAGCTTTGGCCATAGGAAGCTGGCTGGAGGTCAGATGGATCCGCCTTTTGCCTATTCGTCGTGCTAGTTTGAAATCTTGATTGATGATGATATCTAGATCCGCTACTCTTGCAGCTATCTTTTTGAGCTTTGGGTTGGTTTTGTCCCTGAGGGCTATATGGGTGGGACGGTGGCGCCTGATGGCTTTGAGGAGCCTGGTCCTAAACTTCGTAGGATGGGAGGTATAGTAGCTAGGATCGGTGATGAGATAGCGTATCATAGAGCTTTTGGAGCAGTGCTGTTTGCTTTTTGAGCTCCTTGAGCTTGTCTATTTGGAGATTGGCCATCTCCAAAAGGACAATGAGCAGCAGCCAAAAAGAGGCGACAAAGAGACTCATGGCCAAAGCAAAAATCCAGCTGGTATGCCAGAAGCTCAAGAAGACTAAAACCACGCTCACTCCTAGGAGTGTCCAAAGGACTCCTAGAAGAAAACTGATGACATTTTCCAATAGAGGGAGG
>PUXX01000007.1 GCA_009659895.1 Campylobacterota bacterium | reverse complement strand
AGCGGCAGTGGCGGAACTGGTAGACGCGCAAGGTTGAGGGCCTTGTGGCAGCAATGCCGTGGAGGTTCGAGTCCTCTCTGCCGCACCATAAGACTTCATTCTCTTTTATCTTCTTTGATTTTCTTAATAGCCTGTGAACACAGAACCAATCCAAAAGCTCCCGTGACACCGACGAAGCTGCCTTTATCTTTGCATCTTGGCTCCTCTGGGCTAAAGACGACTAGAAAATCTCCTTTGAAGCCCCTTTTTTTGAGCTCATAGCGAATCTTTCTGGCAAAGGGATCGCCGTGGGTCTTCCAGATGGAGGCTACTTCTATTTTTGTGGGATCGCACTTTTTGGCACTTCCCATAGAGGAGATGACTCTGTCGTGGCATTTGAGCAAAAGCTCCACCTTGGCGTAGCGGTCATCGATACAGTCAAGCACCACGTCGTAAGCTTCGCAATCAAGCCTCTTGATCCATGCTTTGTCGATTTTGGCGTTGATGGCTTTGATGCCAGGATAGAGTCTAGCCAGGACTTCTACTTTGACCTCGCCTACCGCCTCGCTGCCGATCTGGCGGTTTTGGTTGGTGACGTCGTAAGTGTCGAAGTCGACGATGGTGATGTCTTGCACACCACTACGATAGAGACAATCAAGAGCGAAACTCCCCACGCCACCGACACCAAGGATCAAGACTTTGGCCTTTTGGATCTTTTCGAAGTCGTCGCCAAAGAGAGTGCGGCATCGCTCGTACCTCATACCCAGCCTTTGAGTTTTTGAAGCTCTTTATAAGCCGTAAGATCGGCTTGGATGGGAGTAAGAGAGACGAACCCCTCTTTGATAGCCTCAAAATCACAATCTTTCGCTTCGCTTGGCACCCACTCCAAAGGGTGCAGCCCGATCCACCAATACTCCATGCCCCTGGGATTTCTATGCAGATGGGCTTGGTTGAAGTAGACGCGATATCCAGCTTTTGTGACCTTATAGCCTTTGAACTCCTTTGTGGGCGGGACGTTGATGTTGAGGCATTTGCGTTTCCCCAGAGGCCACCCTTCGTTGAAAATCTTTTGGGTGATGTCGCGGGCGACGAATTTGGCCTGATCGTAGCCAATTTCCATCTCGGTGCGCTCGCAGTTGGAGTTGCACACTTGGCTGATGGCCACCGCCGGGATGCCGTAGAGCGCTCCCTCCATTGCCCCGGCCACGGTGCCAGAATAGGTGATATCTTCGCCAAGATTGGCTCCTCTGTTGATACCGCTAAGGACTAAGTCTGGCTTGACGCCCTCTGGGTAGAGGGCGCTAAGAGCCAGATAGACGCAGTCGGTAGGGGTGCCGTCTTCAAGCTTGTAGAAGTTGTCGTCGATCTCGACGAAGCGCAAAGGCTTGGTGAGGGTGAGGCTGTGTCCGCATGCACTCTTTTCATTGGCCGGGACGACCACCAATACTTCGCCAAGATCCCTGACCGCCTCTATGAGGGCGTGAAGCCCCACAGACTCGAAGCCGTCGTCGTTGGTGATAAGGATTCTTTTCATCGAATATACTCCATGATTTTTATGTAGATTGGCAAAAGCGGGATAAAAAGGGCGGTGGTGACGAAGATGAGCGTCGTGACGCTGAGCTCCTTGCAGCGGTACAGTGCTGCTAAATTGACGTTCGCCACCGCCAAAGGCATCATAATCTCCATGAAGATAATCTTCTTCGTCAAAGGCTCTAAGTCTATGAAGCGAAGAGCCAAAAAGGCGATGAGGGGCAAGATCACGAACTTCATGAACGTCACCGAAGCGACGAGCCTCTTTTCGATTTGTTTGAGGCTGATTTTGGCCAAATAAAAGCCAAAGATCATGAGCTGAAGGACGATGGCGGTGTAGGCTCCCATTTGTAAGAACATATCGAAGTAGTAGTCTGGCTTGAAGCCTTGGAGGTTGAGAATGATGGCTAAAAGGGCAAACCAAAGAATCGGGAGCTTGATGGTGTTGATGATGGACTTTTTGACGTCGAAACTGCCGCGCGAATAGAAGTAGGCCCCGAAGCTATAGACCATGAAGACGTTGGCCAGATTGACGATGGTGGTGTAGGGGAGGCTCTGCTCTCCAAAAAGAGCGATGCCAAGAGGCACGCCGAGGTTTCCTGTGTTGCCGATGACCGAAGAGACGATGAAGATGGATCGATCTTTTGGATCGTCAAAGAGTATTTGAGCTAAAAGGAGGTTGATAGCGATGATAAGAAGACTAAGCCCAAAGAAGATAAAAGGAGCGATAGCAAGATCAAAGTCGATCGGCTTTTTCAAAAGCCCCCAAAAGGTCAAGAAGGGCTGAAAGATATAGACCGAAAGGACCACGAGGCTCTTTTCGTCCACTTTTTCTTGAAATATCTTTTTGGTGATGAATCCGATGAGAATGAAGAGATAGACGAAGATGACCGCTTTGAAGCTATCCATCCGCGATCGCCTTTGCCGCGTTTTCCGCGCTGCCGTGAGCGAGGTAGCTTCGAAGCTCTTTGGAGCGCTCCAAAAAGGCATCGGGATCTCTTCGCTCATAGGCGGTGATGAGGTTTGCAGGTGTGACGTCGCTTTGCAAAAATTCTGGGTGCATGTCACCTATCATGATATTGGCAAGGCCCACTTTGTCGATATGAGCGAAGCTTTTGGCGATATAGTAGTCCAAAGGCTTGGCGATGTAGGCAAGAGCTAAAGGAGTGCCGATGAGTGCGGCCTCCAGCGTCGCCGTGCCGCTGCATATGAAGGCGAATTTGGCTCTCAATAGGGCTTGGTGGGGATCGTGGGTGATGGTGAAGTCTCGCGTATCGCCGTAGATTTGCAGATCGAAGTGTTCGGGCACGACCAAAAGGGCTTCTTCGTTGATCTGGCGGCGGACCTCTTTGAAGATCGGCATGAGCGAGGCGATCTCAGATCTTCTACTACCGGGCATAAAGACGACGGGGCCATTGTCGCTTGGGCTTTCTTTGAAGCGAGTGATCTCATCCAAAAGCGGATGCCCCACATATCGAATGTCGTAGGTGGGATCGTAATACTCCTTTTCAAAGGGCAAGATGCTCAAAGCCTTGTCCACGACCTTTTGAATCGTCTTAATCCTTCCTCTGCGCCACGCCCACGCTTGGGGAAGGATATAGTAGACG
>PUXX01000058.1 GCA_009659895.1 Campylobacterota bacterium | reverse complement strand
TAGCGCCACACTATATCCACTCAAAAGATCAAAAAAGATCAATCCTCCCAAGAGGGCTAGATGGAGTATCGCTCCATAGATGGCACTCAAATTGGCATACTTTTCATATCCAAAAGCTCCCAAAATAGGAAAACCCAACAGATAAGTCGGCAAGATAAACAGACTCACGACACACAAAACATAAAATATCTTCAAAATCTCTTGATCGTGAATATGAAAAAGTAGATCAAATATATATTCTGCTCCATAGGCCAAAACAGCCATGAAAAGGATGTTAAGAAGCGTAGCTGCAAAAAGGACTTTTTTAAACAGTCCCACATTTTTGCTCTTGACAATATAGGGATAGAGTGTCTGGGTCAAGATGCCATACAAAGATTGGACGATTTTGACCACCTTCTCCGCAATGCTGTATTGTCCTACTACTTGAGCGTGAAAGAAAAGACCCAAGATAAAAGTATTTGAGACGGTATAGAGATTGACCGCCAAACGTGAAAGAAAAAAAGAGAAATTATAGACGATATAATAACGTATTTTGTGCCAATCAAATACAGCTCTAAGTCCATGGCGAGTTGCAATAATCCACAGTGCCATCACTCCAGCGACCATATATCCCAACGATTGAATAAAAGGGACCTTATAGAAATCATCTTGAGTATGGACAAATAAAAAAATAGCGATCGTAAATAAAATCTTCGCTACAAGATTTAAGAAAGTAATATACTCCATCCTCTCGATGCCTTGGAAGAACCACTGAGGAAAGAGCATCTGACCAAAGACGATACCAAAAGAGAATAGATAAAGATAAGGATGGGAGGAAAATTTCTCCACAAACAGTATCAACCCCATCAAGATCCCAAAGGAGAGTATTAAAAGAGCAAATTTGATAATAAAAACAGAGCTGACGATTTTGGAAAGATATTCACGATCGTGTCTATGGATCGAGACATCTTTGGTCGCAGTGAGATTAAATCCATAATCGACAATGATATTGAAATAGGCCGTAAGAGCCATGGCAAATGATACTAGCCCAAACTTCTCCACACCAAGGACACGAACCAAATAGGGAAAGGTAATCAATGGCAAAAGATAATTGGCTCCTTGAAGCGTCAACAGTGCTGTAAAGTTTGAGACCAGCCTTTTATATTCCTCTTTCATAAAAGGCTCACAACTCCACCACCGTCGCACCCATCCCGCCCATATTGGCGGGGGCGTCGTGGAATGATTTGATTTTGGGATGGGATCGAAGATACTCCCTTACAGCCCTAGCCAGTTTGCCTGTGCCGACACCATGGAAAATGAGCACCTCATCAAATCCGGCAATCAATGCGTCACTGATAAATTTGTCGGTCTTCTCTATCGCTTCGTCAGCTCTTAATCCATGCAGATCGAGCTTGACTGAAAGTCTCTCGGGCCTGCTGACCTTAAGTGCGCTCTTTTGCTTCTTTTTGGGCAAAGCTCCGGCACGTTTGAGATCTGATAGCGGGACTCTGAGTTTCATCCCCTCCACCTCAATCGTCGCCTCTTTACCCCGAATAGCAGTAACGACGCCTCGATTTTTTCTGTATTTTACCATATCTCCTACTTTCAGACTCTCAGGCTCTTGGGAGCGAAGCTTGGCCTCTTTGACCTTCTGTCCCGCTTTTGTGAGATGGCGGTGAGCCACTCTTTCCTCTTTGGCTTTGAGGGCGGCTTTGGCCTCTTGGAGAGCCTCGTCATAGATAGCCTGGAGTTTGGCCTTTTCGGCTTTGAGCTCATCGAAGAAACGGCTCCTCTCATCTTCTAGGAGTCTTCGCTGGCGCCGCGCTTCTTCTAGCTCTTTGTCCAAAGCTTTATGTTTTTCCTTGAGCTCACGCTCTAGAGCGCTTCCACGCTCGATTAGTTCACTTAGTTTCTCCAGATCCTTGCCATACTCCTCTTTGGCCCTTTTGACCACAAAGAGGGGTATCCCATATCGCCTGGCGGTCTCAAAAGCGTAGCTCTTGCCAATAATCCCTTGCAAGAACTCATAGGTCGGTACCCCTTTTTCCTCATCATACATCGCCGCCACCAGCTCCACCTCCTCATAGGCTGCCATAAGTGAAGCTAAGCGCTTGTGGTGGGTGGTGATGGCGATTTTGATATCTTTTTTCAAAAGCTCCTCCAAGATCACCTTAAAAAGCGTCGCCGCCTCGTCGCTGTCGGTCCCAAGCTCGATCTCATCTACTCCTACAAGCAGATGATTTTTACTAAAGAGTCTGCTAAACTCCAGCATACGCCCAGCAAACGTAGAGATATCGTTCTTGACATTTTGGGGATCTTCGATGATAGGCACGATCTCCTTGAAGCGCCCGATATGGCTAGAAGGATGCGCCTTCATAGGGATGAGATATTTTGCCAAGTAGGCAGCAGCTAAGATCGACTTTAAAAGCATCGTCTTCCCGCCAGCGTTGACTCCGGTGATGATGAGGATTTTCTTGCTAAAATCAAGTGAGATCGGCTTAGGATTTTCGAGAGCGGGATGGGCGAACTCTTTGAGGATGATCTTGTTGTCGCTTTTTGGCAAGATGATATTGAGATCACCGCTCTTTGCAAAATGGAGCCTCGCCTGGTAGTGATCGAACCTATCGAAAGCCTTGTCGATGAAGTGCAAAAATTTGAGCCATCTGGTCAAAGTTGCGCTGATGCGCTTTTGGATCTGGTAGTGGATCTCTTCGATCTGGCTTAAAATCTCAGTCTCTTTTTCTTTGAGTTTGCGAAGTTCTTCTGGCACCACGTAGAAAAACCCGGCACTGCTTCTGCCAACCACCGTGGCCTTGAGCACATGATTGAACCCGCCTCGCACCAACAGCGCCTCCTCACCGGCGATATAGTGGATCTGGCGATCGACGAGGTAGCTTTGAAGTTTCCTGGCGTTGATGAGGGCCTGGAGCCTTTGGCGGATGTGGGATTTGTTGTGACCTAGAGCCTTCTCCAAAGCCTCCAGCCGCTCATCCACGCTTGAGATGAGATTGCCCTCCTCGTCGAAATATCCCTCGATCTGGACAATCTCATCGGGTATCTCGATGGAGTCCAGCCACTCTTTGATCCTCCCTTCAAACTTCAAAGACTTCAGATACAAGAAGTAGCGCACGATCTTGACGAACTCATAGATCTCCTCTAGCTTCAATACCCCCTGCTTTTTGAGATGCATCAGCTGGATGGAGAGATCTTGGACCTTTGGTGGGGTATTGTACTGGTAGTGGGCAAGCTCATTGAGAAATCGGTAGT
>PUXX01000019.1 GCA_009659895.1 Campylobacterota bacterium | reverse complement strand
TGGAGCGCACCAAAGAGGTGCGAGATATCTGGCCCTTCTTTCGGGATCGAAGGGTTGAGGATTACAGCTGTTTGTTAAAAAGGTATTGCCATTAACAAAAATTTCATACACTACCGATATAATCTTCGTTTAAAAAGGATGGAACCATGAAAAAATGGACACTCATCGCACTCGTCGCCGCAGCGCTTCTTGCAGGTTGCTCCACCCAAAACACCCAAAGACCGGCCCTTCTCAAATCGGACAACGCAAAAGGCAAAGAGCTCTTTGAGCGCCACTGCGCCATGTGTCACGTCACCTCCAAGCCAAAAGATCGATCCAAACTCATAGCACCCCCTATCATGGGTGTGATGTGGCACGTCAAGGAGCGCTACCCCAATAAAGCCGACGCCGTGCGCTTCATCGTCGATTATGTCCGCAATCCAAGCCACTCCAAGGCACTCTGCCCCTCAGTCAAGCGTTTTGGCCTCATGCCACCTCTGCATTTGCCCGAAAAAGATTTAGAACTGATCGCATCCTACCTCTACGACAACTTCCCTCCCCAAGGCTTCAAGCATCCTAAAATGGGCAAAGGTATGATGGGGCGATGAGGGGACTCTATCTTTTCCTTCTTTGCGGGGCGCTCTATGGCGCTTCGCTCCAAGAGACCATCGATCAAGCCCTGCGCTCAAGCCCCACGCTCCAAGCCAAAAATCTTGCCGTCAAGCTCCAAGAGCACCAAAAGGAGGCCCACAAAGCCAAGATGTACGGCGAGGTCGATCTTAGCGGCGCCTTCACCCACTACAACATCCCTCGCACGCTCAAACCCTTGACACCGCCCATCACTCCGGGAATCACGGTGAGTAAGGATATCTCGACTCTCGGCGCTTCTTATAAAGTAGCGCTTTTCAAAGGTTTTGCGGACTTGGCGCAAGTAGAGGTCTCCAAACTGGCAGCCAAAAAGAGCCAGATAGACTACAAGCTCACCAAAGAGGAGCTCATCTACAACATCAAAGCCCTCTACTTCAAAGGCTTAGGGCTCCTTAAGAGCGAAGAGGCGCTCCAAGCCCACAAAAAAGCGCTCCAAACCCTCTACGACACCACCAAAAAAGAGGTCGATCTTGGCTCCAAAGCTCCTTTGGATCTACTCAAAATCAAAAGCCAACTGGTCCAAATCGACTCCAAGATCGTCTCCACTAAAAACGCTGTGGAAGCTCTCAAAGCCCACATCAGCGCTCTTACGGGCGCACCTTTTGATGGCTTTGAATCGGCGAGCGAAGAGGAGCTGCGAGATACGCACGCTACGCCCTATCTCATTAAAAAGCTTCAGATCCAAACGGCCCAAGCCAAAAAGGAGCTCAAAAAGGCGAAGGCTCTTTACTACCCAAAAGTTTTTCTCAATGCCGACTACGCCAAAAACTGGGGCCAAGACGACAGCGCCGAAGTGTGGCAGACATCGGTGGCATTAGGATATAACCTCTTTGATTTTGGCTACAAGTCCCACACCTATCAAAAGGGCAAAATCGCCTCTCTCATCGCCCAAAAAAACCTCGCCGCCCAGACACTGGCCCTCCAAGCCAAGCTCCAAGAAGCAACGCTCCAAAAGGCATCTTTGGAGTCCACCATCACCTCGCTCAAAGCCAACCTCGAACTCCTTCAAAAGATCGAATCGATAGAAAAGATAAAATATGAGAGCGGCAGAAGCGAGATTGACGACTATCTCTTGGCTATCGCCAATACCAAAAACGCTCAAAGCTCTTTAGCCAAAACCTACTACGATCTCTACACCAAAATCGCTTACATCAACTATCTAAAGGCAGGTGAATGAAAAAACTCCTATGGCTCATCCTCATCGCCCTCACCATAGCCGGGGGTGTCATTTTGATAAAAAAGAAAAAAGAGGAGCTAGCGAACCTCCCCACTCCCCAACCGCCCGAACTGGTAGTCCAAACGGCCAACCCGACGCTCAAAGAGGTCAACCAGACCAAGAGGCTCCTTGGGCGCTACTACGCCTACGACGAGGCGCTTATCGCTACGAAGATTCCAGGAAGAGTAAAAAAGCTCCACGTCCAAGAGGGACAGAGCGTCCACAAAGATCAGCCCCTCGTCGATCTGGACAAAAGCGAGATCGAAGCCCAAATAGCCGCCCAAGAGGCCCTCGTCAAAAACCTCAAAGCCCAGATCAAAGCCCAAGAGGCGCTTTTGCATGCGGCAAAAATCGACGAATCGGCTGCCTACAAGAGCCTAAAGCGCGATCGCAGACTCTACAAAGCCGGAGCCCTGGCAAGGGAGAAATATGAGCTCAAAGAGGCCCTCTACGCCGCCAAAAAAGCCAAGCTTCAAAGCGCTCAAGCAGCTCTTGCCGCCAAACGAAACGAGCTTCAAGCAGCCATCACCGCCCTTGCTTCTAAAAAAGAGCTTCTTACCTACACCCAGATCACAGCCCCTTTTGAAGGGAGCGTGGCGAAGCTCTTTTTCAAAGAGGGCTCCTTCGCCCCTCTTGGCAAACCGATCGTCAAGCTCTTGGGCCAAAATTTCGTCTTGGATCTGCCTTTCGATAAAGGAGTGGAGCCGAAGATGAAGGTAAAAGTCAAAGATAGACTCTGCGAAGTCGATCGGATCCTCCCCCAAAGCGCCAACTCGCTCAAAGTGGCCCGAATCCTCTGCGACGAGCCCCTTCGTCTGCCAAACGATACCCAACTGCCCGTACTGGTAATCCAAAAAAGCCTCAAAGATTACGCCCTGCCTATCCAAGCTCTTTTTGAGCAGCAAAACAAAACCTACGTCTTCATCAAAACCGCCAACGGCTTCGAGCCAGTGGCGATAGAAGTGGAAGTGGCCTCCCAAGACTACTTCATCCCCAATCCTCGCATCAAAGAGCCGGTGGCCGTCGGCAGCAACGAAAAACTAGCCAAACTCTTTAGCCAAAGGCGTAAGCGGTGAATTGGATAGAAAGACTCATCAAACAGCCCCACACCGTTCTCTCGATCTTGGGGATATTTCTCTTTTTGGGGATTTACGGCTACAACTCCATCGATCGCAAACTCTTCCCCGACTCCAACCGCCCAGAAATCGCCGTCGTCGTCCAGTGGCCCGGAGCCGGAGCGGAGGATATCGCCTCCAACGTCGCCGTGCCCGTTGAGCGTGAACTCTATACCCTAGATCAAGTGCGCCGAGTCTACTCCACCACTATCGACGAAGTGAGCGTCATTCGAGCGGAGTTCGAATACACCAAAGATATCGACAACGCTGCAAGCGACGTCTCCAACGCCATCACCAAAATTCGATCCTTCCTCCCAACCTCCATCAAAGAGCCCCAGATCCACAAAATCACCGCAGCCACGCCGCCGGTGGTGGTGATAGGCGTGAGTGGCGATGATCTGATGCGGATTCGCCAGATCGCCGAAGACGAGATAAAAAACGATCTGCTCAAGGTCCAAGGCGTAGCCAATGTGGAGATTTTCGGGGGCTACAAAAAAGAGGTAATCATCAAGCTCGACAAAGCCAAGCTCGATAGCCTGGGCCTCACCCCCGCCCATGTCTTCGCGGCTTTATCCAAGAACGACAAGGATTTCGCCATCGGTTATTTGGATCTGCACCGAGGCAAATTCCTCCTCAAAGCCAAGAACAAGCGAGATATCTTAGAAAAGATCAAACATATCCCCGTCACGCCCACGACGCTCCTCAAAGATGTCGCCGACGTCACCTACGATCACTACGACAACACCGCGCTCTACTTTGGAAACGGCAAACCATCCATCGCTCTTTCGGTGCAGCGAAGCACCCAAGCCGACGTCATCAAAACCATCGAGAAGGTCGAAAAGGAGCTTGAATCGATCAAGCTCAAATACCCAGCACTCCAGTTTGAGATCACTGATACCCAAAAGGACACCATTGAGCAAAGCATCGTCAATATGTTCGAGTCCTTACGAGACGCTATCGTGATGTCCACCATCGTCGCCTTCTTCTTCCTAGCATCCTTGCGCCAGGTGCTGGTGGTGCTCTTTACGATTCCGCTGGTCTACGCCGCGACGGTGGCGGGGATGTATCTGCTTGGCATCGAGTTCAACGTCGTCACCCTCACCGCCATTATCTTGGCTTTGGGGCTGCTGCTTGACGATGCGGTGGTGGTGATGGAAAATATCGAGCGCCACTACAAAGAGCTTGGCAAACCGATTGAAAGAGCCGTCATCGAAGGGACCAAAGAGATCATGTTCGCTGATCTTTCGGGCACCATCACCACCATGGCCGCTTTGGTGCCTATCATGTTCGTAGGCGACTACCCCCAGACCATCTTTCGCCCTCTCGTGGGCACCTTGCTCATCGCCTTGGCAGCTTCCTACTTCATCTCCATCACCACGGTGCCCCTTTTGAGTCTGAAGTTCTTGGCTATCAAACATCCATGGGTGTTGAGATTTGAGGAGTGGTTTGGCAAAATTAGCAACGCGTTCAACAACGGCGCTCGAAACTTCTTCAAATCTCTCGCCCGATACGCCATGCAGAGCAAGAAGGTCACGGCGCTCTACTTTATAATACTTTTCGTGCTTTTTGCCATCGCCGCTCGGGGCGTGATGCCCCTGGTGGGCCAGGAGCTCATGCCCCCTATGGATACGGGAATCGTCAAGATCAATATCCAGATGGATAGCAATCTCCCCATTGAGCGCAGCGCCAAGACGATGGAGAGAGTCAACGAAATCTTAGAAAGCGCCGCTCCTTTGCTTAGAATGAGCGGCTCTATCGGAAGCGAAGCGGGAGTGATGAGTATCGGCAGCGGCAGCGGTATCGACTCCCTCTCTATCACCGCCGCCTATGTCAATAGATTTGAGCGGGATAGGAGTATCTGGGAGATCGAGCGCTCTATCCGAAAAGAGATCGCCAAACTTCCCGATATCAAATACTTTAGCGTCTTCGACTACGGAGCGACGGCGCTCTCGTCTATTCGAGGAAACGTGGATGTGATGCTAAGCGCTCCGAACTTCGATCTGCTCAAAAAGGCCTCCGACATTATGTATGAGGTGCTCTTGCATACCAAAGGCTTGGTCAATATCTCCAAAACATGGGAGTATGACAAAGAGATTTTCGAGCTCAAAATCGACGAGACCAAAGCGCTCCAATATGGCCTCACCGCCTCCGATATCGCTTCCCAGCTCACCCTCTACCTCAAAGGGGGCTTCGCCGCCACCAAACCGGTGCAAAACGCCAACGACATCAAGATACGCATCTGGGGAGACAACACAAAACCCATTGATGAATTCTTGCTCCAAAGCCCAAAAGGGAAAATCCCTCTAAGCACGGTAGCCACCATCCAAAGAGGAATCACACCTAGCTCGATTACCAGAGAGGGGCTTGAGTATACCATCGACGTCTACGGATTTCGAGAAAAGGCAGCCATTAGCCACATCATGAGCAACTTCGAAAAGGCCTTTGAAGGAGTGAAGCTACCACCTGAGGTAAAAATGGTACAGGCTGGAGATATCGCTCAGTTCGAGGATTCGGCCAAGCGTATGACCAAAGCGGTCTTTTTTGGTATCTTGCTTATCTTTTTCGTGCTTGTTCCGATGTTTGGCTCTTTCAAAGCGCCGCTGCTCATTATCTTCTCTATCCCCCTTACACTCATCGGAGCGGCGTGGATACTGCTGCTGCTTGATTATCACACCTCTATGCCAGCGATGATGGGCTTTATCTTGCTAAGCGGTATCATCGTCAACAACGCCATCTTGCTCATCGAGTTCGCCCTCATGGGGCTCAAAAAGGGGCTCAGTCCCCAAGAGGCGATGCTAGAGAGTATCCATGTCAGGACCAGACCCGTTTTGATGACGGCCTTTGCGACGACGGCGGGGATGCTGCCCGTAGCCCTTGGATGGGCGATAGGACTGGAGAGATTGGCGCCTCTTGGAGCGGTGGCCATTGGAGGGCTTATGATAGGGACCTTCTTGACGCTAGTCTTCATCCCGATCGTCTTTACCTGGATCTATCGGACCCAAGGTAACACTCAGCTCACCAAGCAGTAACGTTTTTTTCATTTGAATATCTTATAATTTGAGTGACACTATACAAGAAGGAGGAAAAAATGAAAAAGGCAAAAGCGCTGCTCTTTGGAAGTGTTGCTCTAGCGACTACGCTCCTTGGGGCCACAGCCGATCATACCTATATCCAGGCTCTCAATCAACACCTCATGACAAACTCTTTTAATCTCAATGGAGAGTTTTTCGCTTACGATTTCGAAAAAGATGGTAAGATTGATGCCAACGACTGGCTCTACAAAACGGTGCCAAACGGCTCCACTTACCGACTCCTAGCTGTCACTCCTACCGAGGACAACGCCTTTGGTTTCGCTCCTGTAGCAGCACCTACAGATCTTAAAAGCGATCCAGATGGCTATTTTATCTATATCGACTTCCCACTAGATAGCGACGCTAGATTTTCTTGGGTCTACGCCACAAAAGGTGGCCAAGTCTACAAGCTCATGGGAGCGACACCTGAGCATACCTTTGATTATCTAGATATCGATGGGGACAACATCCCAGATCCATTGCCAAATATTACCTATACCATCTCCCAAAGCACAGCTCTACCAGGAAGCCTCACCACACCTACTGTCTCTTTCGTCGTCCTCTCAAATGGCGCTCAAAACGGAGGCCAGGGAGCGCAAAATCAAGGAGCCAGCGTCACAGACAATCTCACAAGCACACCAGCTGGGACCCTAACTCCAGAGCAGATCTACGAAGTAGCCTATATGTGGAATGAAGAAAAACTGGCACATGATATCTATCTTAGTCTCTACAACCTCTACAGCGCCGAGCAAGCGGCCATGCCACTCTACAACATCGCCACACGAAGCGAAATACAGCACATGAACGCTGTAGAAGGGCTACTACAAAAGTATGACATCGACGCCACCAATGTCGAAGGAGGATTTGCAGGACCTTACGATCCCAACAAACTCAGCGCTCTTGGAAGCGGAGAGTTTTCTCTTAGCGAAATCCAATCACTCTACGATCAGCTCTACGCCAAAGGCTCCCAAAGCCTCAAAGACGCTTTGGAAGTGGGCTGTATCGTCGAAGTGACCGACGTCAATGACCTCGACGAAGCCCTAGAGATCGCTGGGGACAACCAAGATCTCATCAATGTCTTCACCTTTTTGAGAAATGGTAGCTACAACCACTACTGGGCCTTTGATAGCGCTCTCAAAAGTATCGGTGTCGCTCAAGGATGCTGCAGTCTAGGAGAAGAGTACTGCAAAACTCCTGAGGAGTATCCTTCCAACAATGGCGGTGGTGGCGCTGGACACGGTCATGGTAGAATGTAAAAGGGCCTACGATGACTAGACTAGTTCTTATACTCTTTTTTAGTATAGCATCCTTTGCCATGGGGCCGGGAGGCCCTGGCAAAATGGGTATGGGAGGTGGCGGTATGGGCGCTGGAATGGAACACCAGCAATTCAACCAGCGTCAGCAGATGTTTCGCTACTTCGATGTCAACGGCGATGGAAAAATCTCTCGCTATGAGTGGGAGGAGCGCCGTCAAGAGAGAATGCGCAAGAGAGCCCAGGAGGGCAAACCTCTCAAAAATGCCGGCAAAATCCAATTTGAGGATATCGATCTCAATGGTGACGGCTTCATCGACAAAGCTGAGCTTCGATCTTTTCAAAACAGAAGAAGAGGTCTGCAATGAGAGTCTTGATCGTCGAGGATGATACGGAGCTCAACGAGACCATAACAAAATACCTCACCAAAGAGGGCTTCACTATCACGCAATGCTTCGACGCTCTATGCGCCAAGGAGCAGCTACGCAACCATACTTTTGATCTGCTGCTCCTTGACGTCAAGATCCCCTATCAAGACGGCTTTCGCTTTTTGGAAGAGAACGATATCGACACACCGACCATCTACATCACCTCCCTCAACTCCATCGAAGATATTGAACGTGGCTTCAAAGCGGGAGCTGTAGAGTATATCAAAAAGCCTTTCTACCTTAAAGAGCTCAAACTCCGCATCGACTCACTCTTCAAAAACAAAAAAGGACCTATCCCTATCGGTCCGGATCTAGCCTACGATCCAGATAGACTCATCATCCACACAAAAGGCCAAGAGCTCCATATCAAACCAAAAGAAGCCCAGCTTTTGGAGATCTTTTTGGAAGCGCCTGGCAAAATCGTGGATAAGCTAGAGCTTCTTCACAGACTCTATCCCCACGAACCAAATAGCGAAGGAGCCCTAAGAGCCCAGATCAAGAATCTTCGCAAAATCATCGGCAAAGAAAGAATCCAGACCATCAAAGAGGTAGGTTATCGCTTTGTTCCCAAGTGAGAAAAAGAGTTTCTATCGATTCTTGGCTCTCTATATCCTCTCCACACTCTTTTTGGTGCTGGTGGGGGAGTACCTCTATTACCGCTACGCTATCCACAAAATCGAAGACAAAACGATCCAGGATCTGCGTCAGGCAGCCCAAAAGATCACCCTGGAGCTCAAAAAACTCCACCAAAGTTTCGATCCTCTCTTGGAATACCCCTCACTCCCGGGTATCCACAGCGCCATCTACGATATCGATCAAAACTACATCATAGGAGATTTTCGCCCACCCAAGATCGATTTTTCCAAAGAGATCCAGCGTCTAGAAGATAGTATCGTCATGGTCAAAAAGATCTATCCCCACTATCTAGGGGCTGCCTATTTGGTCCTCTCCTCGGCAATCGATCAAAAGGCTCTTGCTAGACTCTATGGAGATCTTGCCCTCTTTACCCTCTTTTCCCTGCTCATCATAGCCATTACCGCCTATATCCTTGGCAAGATCTTCTTAGCTCCACTCAAGCAGACCATCACGCTCCTGGACAACTTCATCAAAGACGCCACACACGAGCTCAACACCCCCATTAGCACCATCATCACCAATATCGAGCTTTTCAAAGAGTTCCATCCAGAGCTTGCGAAATCCCAAGAGCTTGAGCGTATAGAAACTGCCGCCAAGAGACTTAGCAAGATCTTTTCAGATCTGAGCTTTTTGCAGCTTCACCACAAACTCAAAAAGCAGATCCAGCCTCTGCCTATCCATGAGATACTACGCCAGCGTCTCCACTACTTCCATACTCTCATGCGCTCAAAAGATCTTTTCTTACATACCGACATTGAGCCTGTGATCCTCCAGATCGATCGTAGCGATATTGAGACTCTCTTTGACAATCTCATCTCCAATGCCATCAAATACACTCCACCAAAAAAGAGCATCTCTATCTCTCTCAACCAAGAGCGTTTCTTGGTAGAAGATGAAGGAGTGGGGATCGATCCACACCATCTGCCCAAGATCACACGACGCTTCTTTAGAGCCAATTTTAGCGAAGGGGGATTTGGTCTTGGACTTGCCATCGTCAAAAAGATATGCGATTATTATGGGTTTGGGTTTGCTATTTGGAGTCGACCTCAAAAAGGCACGAAGGTAGAGATACGATGGAAAAAGTAGTCCTTATGCTCCTGCCTCTCATACTTGGAGCCCAGATACTCAAGCACCACTGCGACAGATGCCACAAGAGCCAGATCCCCTATGTCATGATCTATAAACGTGCACTTTTGCTCTATAGCTCCAAAGAGCGCATCAAACGAAATCTTACCGATTTTCTCGTCTCACCCTCTGCCGACAAGAGCATCCTCCCTCCAGGTCTCAAGCGACGCTTCGATCCTGCCAAACATCCAAAATTTTCCAAAGAGATCGCCCAAAAGGCGATAGAAGAGCTCATCGAACAAGAAGATATCGTCAAAAAGTTTCGAACCACCACAAAAAAGCGAACATCAGCCCAGGTGTCTTCGGCTTCGACTCGTCAAAGATAAACTCCTTCGCTCTCTTTGCAGGCACGTAGACGACCTCTATCCTCTCGTCATCGATCCCACCGCCAGGCTCTATCTTCTCCTCCACTTCGGCATAGAAGAGAGTCTGACGGCTCCCGGCAAACCCGACGGAGGTATAAAAGGAGGTGACTTTGTGAAGGTTTTGGGGCCTGTATCCCGTCTCTTCGACTACCTCTTCGTAGGCTATCTCTTCGAGGCTTTTGTCCTTGTCCACGATCCCGGCACAGAGCTCATAGCTATATTCTAGGCCATGCTGCATATATAGAGCCGGGCGAAACTGCTTGACGACGACGAAGGCCTCTTTTTTGGGATGATAGAGCAGCACCGCCACGCTATCGTGTGCCTTCACTGCCTCCCATACCAGCTCCTTGCCTTCTTGGGTGTAGCAGATAGCCACCGGCTCGATGAAACGAGGATTTTTGAGGGGTTTGATTCTTAGTGTACCAGCATCCACTTCGCCAACCCCAAAAAGGCGAAAAATCCTACCACATCGGTGACAGTCGTAAGCAGTACACTACTACCTACCGCAGGATCTGAACCAATCTTTTTCAAAAAAAGAGGAATGACCGCTCCAAAAAAACCCGCTGCCAAAAGATTGATCACCATCGCCAGGGCGATGACGACACCTAGCATATGATCATTAAACCAGATCCATGCGATCGCCCCCATCACTACCGCAAAAATCAGCCCATTCAAAAAGGCGATGAGGGTCTCTTTGATAAGAGCCTTTTTGGCGTTTTGCCAGTCGATCTCTCCAAGGGCTAGTTTTCGCACCACGACAGTAAGAGTCTGAGTACCGGCGTTGCCCCCCATAGAAGCCACTATAGGCATAAGGACCGCCAAAGCCACATACTTTTGGATCGTATCGTCAAAAAGTCCAATCACAAAAGAGGCCAAAATCGCCGTACCAAGGTTGATGAGCAGCCACCAGGCTCTTTTTTTGGTCACCTCTTTGATATCGTCTTCCTCTTCGATCTCCTCATCCACGCCGGCTAGGTTGTAGATCTGCTCGGTGGCCTGTTCTTCGATAAGATCGATAATATCATCAAACGTAATCCTTCCAAGAAGCCTGCCTTGCTCGTCCACTACGGCTACGACGGCCAGATCGTAATCCTCAAACTTCTTGATCACCTCTCCTATAGGCTCATCGGCTCGTACGGCAATAGGCTCATAGCGCTTCTCATGCAAAATATCGCTGAACCTCGTCTCAAAGTCGTACAATATGAGATCTTCTAATGGGATAATGGCTCTGAGCCTATCCTCTTCGTCCACGACGTAGACCTGGTGGACATTGGAGAGCTCTCCCTCGGCCTTGAGTCTACGTAGACGTTCGATAGCATCTTTGATGCGCTCATTCGTATAGGCCTTGAAAACCTCCGTTTGCATATAGGCCCCGGCGTGTTCCTCGTCGTAGGAGCTGAGGGTCTCGATCTCCTCTTTGTACTCCTCGCTGATATTTTTCATCACCTCTTTTTCGAGGCTCACATCCACATCTTCGATGTCCTTGACCAGATCTACCGCATCGTCGCTATCGAGCTCCTCTACCGCTTTGGCCAGCTTTTGGGCGGAGAGATGCTCTATTGCGTCGTCCTTGATCGACTCTGGCAGCTCCAAGAGCACCTCACCCAAGACCTCATCAGGGAGTCTTCGTAAAAGGTCGTAAAACTCCTCTTCGTTCTCGTTTCGTAGATATTTCAAATAAGCAGCGATCTCGCTAGGATGCAGCGTGATCTCACCGCTTTTGAGCTCGGCCTCAAGGACCTGGCCGATCTTTAAAACCTCAGCTTTTTCCATTCTCCCCTCCTAGATAGACTATCGTTTCTTCCAAAGGCTCGACCCTTTTTGGGGCTCGTTGCTCTTTGAGTATTCGATCGATCTGCTCCTTATAGCGCCTCACCATCTTCTTGAACTCTTTGAGCTGTTTGCCTCTAAGGCCCCCTTTGGTGATCTTGACCATACGCAAAGGGTTGATAGGACGGTTGTTCTTATACAGACCAAAGTGCAAGTGAGGACCGGTACTTAGACCAGTACTACCTACATAGCCGATAATTTGGCCCTGTTTGACCCTCTTACCTGCCCGTACTCCTCGGCGAAATTTTGATAGATGAGCATAGAGCGTTTTATATCCACTGCCGTGATAGATGATAATTACGTTGCCATACCCTCCCTTGCGCCCGGCAAAGATCACCTTGCCACTTCCCGCAGCCATCACCGGCGTCCCACGCCTGGCCCCAAAATCGACTCCAAGATGGGCTCTGTAGCGATGCAGCACCGGATGCCAGCGCCTGGGAGTAAATCTGGAGGTGATTCGGCTATGGCGCAAAGGACGTCTTAAAAAGAAGCTCTCCAGTACCTTGCCTCTCTCATCGTAGTAGCGCCCGTGGAAATGAAATATATAATGCCTCTTCCCTCCTGTCTCCACCATGGCCGCTTTTATACGAGGCATCCCAAAAAGATCCCCTAGACGGATCTTTTGGTCATAGAGGATCGCCAAACGATCTCCCTTGTGAATCGATCGGCTAAAATCCAGGCTGTTCTTGAATGCGTTGACAAACTCATGGGCCAAGCGGGTATTGCCCGTCGCATCGACGATATCTTTATAAGGAGAGTGCTCCATACGGAGCATAAAGCCATCACTAAGAAGGGTATAATGGATCGGGATGAACCTGATCCCAAAGGAACCTGCCTCTTGATGGAGATGGATCTGGAGCTCCTCGTTGATAGGGATGAGAGCGTGACGCAAAGTACCGTTGTTGTCACGCACCTCATAAAAGTCCACTCCCGCTCGGATCTCATCAGCCAGCTCCTTCTCCTCACGATCGAGATCGTAATAGAGCTTGCTAGGCACCCCCTCCCTCTCAAAATAGCTCAACAAGGTCTCCCCCTTGGGCCATGAGCTCTTATGGACACTATCACCTACAAGCAGCGTCAAAGTCACAATCAACAGCCACACAATTCGCACCATGAACCACCCTCTTCGCTTAAAAAGGCTTAATTTTATCTAAAAAATACTTAAATTTCAGACACAAAAGTAGCCCTCTGCCTTGAAGACAGAAGAATGTGGTATCATTATAAAAATTTTGAAGGAGCGAAATTGAGATATCTGATCGTGATTTTGCTATCTGCCTCTCTACTCCTAGCCCAAGAGACCACAATCATAAAAAGCGAGGGCTCCCACGCCACTATCGAGCCCCAAGATCTCCCCCTTGGAATCAGTGGGATCGTGATACACACCTTCAATCCGGATCTACGCTCCATTATAGCACGTGCTATTTTGGTGGCGCCCGATCGGATACGATTTGAGGTCTTTGACGCCTTGGCCCAGGAGTCTCTGCCAAGACCGGCCATCAAACCAAGACCCGGCGATCGGGTGATTTTGGGATATCTAGATGACAGAGCCCTCATCATCGCTCCAAATCTTGGTACCTATCAGGTCTTAGCCCAAGAGTTTGAGGGCTACGATCTGCTCCATCCCGACCTCTTCGCCGCTGAGCTCTCCAAGGCCAAACATCCAGCACCCTCAAAAGAGGATTTCAAAAACTTTTGCAACAAATTCGCCCTGAGCACTATCTTTTTGGCTCTCAAAGATCGCACCCTCCAGCTCGACTGCTACAGCTTTACCCCACTTCGCTCCTACCCTATAGCAGCCAAAACAGAAAGCTTGCAGCTCCCTTTCTACTCCAGGGTAAAAGAGATCGAAAGCTCCATTTTCGACTTTTTTGGAGATAATGAGATCAAAGACTATTTTGAGTACTACCAAATGCTAGTGGAGAGCAAATGATCGGCAAAAACCATATCGAAGCGCTACAACGGCTCATAGGCGCCGAAAACGTCAAAAGTGACAAACCCCATCGCCTCGCCTACTCCTATGATGCCACGAGAGAGCACTTCAAGCCCGACGTGGTCATCTTTCCCAAAGACGAGGAGGATGTGAGCAAGGTCCTTCGCTACTGCAACGAACACAAAATCCCGGTCGTACCAAGAGGGGCTGGCAGCGGCTTTACCGGCGGGGCTTTGCCGGTGAGTGGCGGCGTGGTCCTGGCGGTGGAGAAGCATATGAACAAGATCTTAGAGATCGATACCAAAAACATGGTAGCGGTGGTGCAGCCCGGTGTCATCAACAAAGAGCTCCAGCGAGAAGTCGAAAAACTTGGCCTCTTCTACCCTCCCGATCCGGCCAGCCAAGAGTATTCGACGATTGGGGGCAACGTAGCAGAAAACGCGGGAGGGATGCGAGCAGCCAAGTATGGAATCACCAAAGACTACGTCATGGCCCTTCGAGCCGTCTTGCCAAACGGCGATATCATTCGAGCCGGCAAAAAGACCATCAAAGACGTGGCCGGCTACAACATCGCCGGGATCTTGATAGCAAGCGAAGGGACCCTCGCCGTCATCACCGAAATCACCCTCAAGCTCCTCTCAAAGCCTCGCCTCACAAAGACTATCATGGGAGTCTTTCCCACCGTCACCGACGCGATGAACGCCGTGTATAAATCCTTAGCCGGTGGAGCCAACCCAGTGGCGATGGAGTTTTTGGACAATCTCACCATCCGTGCGGTAGAGGAGAAGTTTCACAAAGGCCTTCCCACCGATGCCGGAGCGATCCTCATCAGCGATATCGACGGGAATGTGGAAGAGGAGATCGACTACCAGATAGCTCTGCTTGAGAAGTTTTTCAAAGAGAACGGTGCAAGCGAGTTTCGTGTGGCCAAAGACGAAAAAGAGGCGGCCGATATCTGGTTTGCCAGACGCAACGCCAGCCAATCTATCACCATCTACGGCTCCAAGAAGATCAACGAAGACGTGACGGTGCCAAGGAGCGAACTGCCAAGATACCTCGAAGAGGTCGATCGCATCAGTAAAAAATACAACGTCAAGATCCCTTGCTTTGGCCACACGGGCGACGGCAACGTCCACACCAATGTCATGGTTGACGGCAGCGATCCAAAACAGGTCGAGATCGGCTATAAAGCGATCGAGGAGATTTTTGCGATGACGCTGGAGCTTGGCGGGACTTTGAGCGGAGAGCATGGCATAGGGCTTGCGAAGGCTCCATTTATGAAGATGGCCTTCACGCCCCAGGAGATGAACCTCTTTCGAGCCATCAAAAAGGCCTTCGATCCCAACAATATCCTCAATCCAGGCAAAATGGGGCTTTAGCGCCTGAAGATATAGTCTTCGTCTAGCTCGATATCTTTGTCGCAGATGCGAAACTTCGCCTCTGCCTCTTTGTATTCGCCACTTTCCAAGCGATAGAAAAGGACTCTCTCCTCATCAGGATAGACCAAAGCGTAGTATGGTACCTTCATATGGCAGTAGAGCTCCTTTTTCATGATCTCGTCTCGCAGCTTGGTCGAAGGCGAGACGATCTCGAAGATGATCTTGGGCGTATCGCTAAAATAGTTGACAAGTTCACCACACATCACCATCACGTCAGGACGCACTACCGTATCCTTAGAGATACGCCACTCTGCCTCACCGACGACGAAACACGTTTCGCACTCTTCTAAAGCGCTATTTAAAAAAGCTCCTATTCGCATCATAATCCATTGATGCTTGCCCACCGGAGCCGGAGCCATAGCGTAGGGCACGCCGCCGATAAGCTCCCAGTCTCCCTCCCAGTGAAGATAATCATCTATCGTGTAACGTTCAATAAGCATCGGTTCCATATGCACTCCTTCTAGGCTATTTTAGCAAAAATGAGATATAATCATTGAATGTTCACAAAAGCCAAAGATTTCTTCACCAGACTCTATGATCCAGAGATCACCGTCTATGCCTCCTCACTGAGTTTTCATACTATTTTCAGTGTCATTCCTTTGCTCTTGGTATCTTTTTCTATCTTCATTCGTCTTCCAAGTTTTGAGAAGCATTATGAGCGGATCAAGGAGTTTATCTTCTCCAATCTCATCCCAGCCCAGCAAGAGCAGATCTACGGCTATATCGACACCTTTTTGCAAAACAGCTCAAAGCTTGGTATCATAGGATTTGTCTTCGTGCTCTTCGCCTCTATCATGTTTTTTCAAAACTACGAATATATCGTCAACAAGATCTTCAAAACACGCCCCAGATCCTTTTGGGACTCTATCGCCACCTATTGGACCCTCATGACCCTAGCACCCATAGGTCTGGCTCTGTCGTTCTTCCTCTCCAACAAGGTCCAAAATCTCCTGGATAGCTACGACTACACAAGCTGGATCGACTTTTTGAGCATCTTTCCCTACCTCATCATCTGGATGATCTTCTTTATCACCTACAAGATCAGCTCCACAGCGTGGATCAACCCAAAAGCAGCACTCCTTAGCTCCTTTGTGGCCTCGTTTATCTGGGATATTGGCAAAAACCTCTTCGTCTACTACGTCATCTACAGCAAGACCTACTCCACCATCTACGGCTCTTTTAGCGCCATACTCTTCTTCTTTTTGTGGATCTATATCTCATGGATCATCTACCTCTATGGCCTAAAGCTTTGCAAGATAATAAATGACTACTACACCCGAGGCAAGAGCTGCCCCATAGAGTGCCGCCCTATAACGCACAGCCAAGAGCAGGAGCAAAAAATAAAATCCCAAAAAGAGTGATGGCAACTCTGCAGAAGCTCCCAAACCTCTCCACTCCAAAAATCCCAAAAGTGGATCGGCCAGCCCTCCTATGCCCAGAAGGTGGAAAAGAAGCTCCAAAGGATAAAAGACCATAAAAAGGAGACTCAAAAGAGGTGAGAGAAGCATCTTCATATCAAAGGTATGAAAGATCCCTATCGATATGGGTAACATCATCCAAAAGACAAAAAAATTGAGCCCTACCACCAACTTCCAACCCCGCAAAGAAGAGAAGTGCCGCAAAAAGAGATAGATCACAAAAACTCCCATTCCTGAGAGCCAAAAGGCCAAACTCAAGGCAAATCTGGGAAAAAGTGCGATCAAAAAGAGCACCACCCACCCCAATGTCTCGAAGCTCAAAAGTCTCATATGCCGATGAAAGAGCCAAAACCCAAAGAGCATCATGACAAAAGAGCGCACCAGCGAAGGGACGACCCCCAAAAAAAGCAGATACAAAAGAGCGGCTACCATGGAGATGACAGAGGCAAAGAAAAGGAGATTGGCATATGGGACGAAACGCTCAAAAAGAGGACGCAAAAGATAGAGAAACACAAACACCAGCAGTCCTGCAATAAGTCCAAGATGAAATCCACTAATAGCTACTAGATGGCTTACACCAAAGGAGGCAATTTTTTCTCTGATCTCTTTTGAGAGAGGAGTGGCCAAAAAAAGAGCCCCAAAGAGCTCTCCCAACTGCTCGTTCTCATGCTGAGCCACAATCTGTCTGTAGAGCCTGTAGCGCAGATCAGCTCTATGGACCGCCAAAATGACAGCAGGAGCGTAAAAGGAGCGAAGATAGTCCCAAAAAGTGATCCGCTTGGGAAAAATCATCACCTTCACCCATCTAGCTCTCAAATCAGCCAGATCCTCATAGGAGGTGGTATAGAATACATAGCCCTCTTGGGATCTGAGTTTGAGTACCCATTTTGATTGCTTTTTGTACTGATTGAGGACCTGTGCTTGGGTGATGGAGCGCTTGGATGTGATGAGTCTGTGGTAGCGACTATACTCCAATCCCACCATCACCCCAAAAAGAAGGAGCAAAGCCACCAACAGCACTAGACGCTCTTTGTGACGCAAGAAAAGAGGAGCTGGCTCAAGCATCAGATGGGAGGGATATCGATATTGCTCTCTTTCATCTCATATTCCCGCACCGTCTGGGCAGCCTCTTCGGCAAACTTGACATACTCTTTGTGAAACCATAGCTTCACGACCCCCGTAGGGCCATTACGCTGCTTACCTATGATGATTTCGGCCTCCTCCACGGGCTTCTCCTCTATCTGTATGTCCAGCTTCTCCCCTTTCTTTCTGGCCTCCTCCATCCGCTGCTTGGCCTCTTTGATCTTATAGACATCATCACGATACACAAAGAGGATCACATCGGCATCTTGCTCGATAGCTCCCGATTCTCTTAGATCGCTGAGCATAGGACGTTTGTCGATCCTGCTCTCCAAAGACCGATTGAGCTGAGATAGAGCGATGATAGGCATGTCAAGCTCACGGGCGAGCATCTTGAGACTCCTGCTGATCTCACTGATCTCTAGATGTCTATCACGACTTTGACTCCCGCTCATGAGCTGAAGATAGTCGATAATGGCCAAGGAGATCTCAGGGTGCTGGGATTTGAGCTTTCTGAGCTTGGCTCTGAGCTGGTGGACGTTGATACTCCCCTCATCGTCGATGAAGAGCTTCTTTTTGTCGTAGTAGTCGCTCAGACGACTGATCTCACTCCACTCCATATCACTGAGATTCCCCACACGAAGGCGCTGCAAAGGTATACAAGCCTTGGCGCTGAGCATCCGCATCATCAGCTGCTCGGCTGGCATCTCCAAGGAAAATATCACCACCCCTTTGTTTTGATCCAGCACAGACTGGGCGATATTGAGGCTAAAAGCGGTGTTGTGAGTGACGGTACAATCCTCCAGCAAAAAGAGTCTGTTTCCGTCGATCTCAAAACCATAATAGTCATCCACACGATCATACTCTATCTTGATCCCGGTCTGATTCCAGCTGCGCTTGCAGCTCCACTCCTTGGCCTTTTTACGTTCCACCCTGACCGGTATTCTGTCCACATCCCCAAAAAATCGTACCCGATAGTAAGATCGCTTTTGATCGTTGTAATCGACCTTTTTTTCTATCAAAGAGGTCCGAAATCCCAATGTATCACACAAAAACTTGATCTGTTTAGCAAGCTCCAGACTCTTTTGTATGATCTCATATCCACCACACTGCTCATCGTAGTGACCATCAGAGTCAATAAGACCAGCCAAAAGCTCTAATCTCACCTCAGAACTATTGGCCAAAAAGAGATGAGGTATATGCTTGCGCTTTAAAAGGCCAAGCTCTCTTAGCTTCTCTTGCAAAGATCCAGATGCTCCCTTTTGACCGGTGATGGCATAAACAGGAGCCTTTCCAAGATCTTGATAGACCTTTAGCCCAAGACCCAATCTTTTTGCATACTTTTCAAGATATTCCACCACCTCCTTATCACAGGTGGTAATACGCACATCACTCTGTCTGCCATCTCCTAGCCAAAGTCCCAAAAAGTAGGGTTCTATAGGAACATCTTTTGCCTCAAACTCTACTGCGACCTTGTATCCTTTGTAGTTGTTCTGAAATTTCGGGCTCTTTTGCAAAAACTCTCTTACACTGATATTCAAAAGATCTCCGTGACGATGCGCCCCTTCTGTCCGACTTCTTTTCAAGGAGAGAATATGGGATTCGTTGACACGATAGTCTATTCCTTTGTTTTGACGCACCCAATACATTCTCTCCCGACCTCTGGCAATAGAAAGCACTCTCCTTGGAGTGGAGTCATCCCCCATCAGCAGATCCCCCACTACCACATCTTCCACATTTTTAAGCGTACCATCATACATCAAGACCTTTGTCCCTTTACCAAGACATTTGCCCATCGATGGCCTGGCTGCGATGATGATGAGATCGCCGGGACTAAAGCCTGCGGTCTTGACATTGAGATCCCTAAAGCCCGTATCCAGACCTATGAGGATGGAGTTGCCACGCTCTTTCATCTTCAGCAGATGCTCTAGAGTCGCTTTCATCACCTCTGCGGAGTCTTTGAACTCCTGGTTGCTGGTTTGGGTAGTGATCTTGTAGAGTTTGGACTGGATCTCGTCTATCACGTCGGTGACGGGGAGATCTTGCTCCACCGTGATCTTTTTGATCTGCGTAGTGAGATGCACCAGCTCCCGCTTTATTGCCTTTTCCTTGATCTCTTTGACATAGGCTGAGGTGTTGCTCATGGGATTGGCCGCCAAGATCTCCAAAAAGGCATGCTCATCAAACTGATTTTTGATAGTGAGCTTCTCTTTCAAAAACTCCTCATCGATCGGCTGATCCTCACGAAAAAGCTCCTCCATAGCGGCGAAGAGATTTTGATGAAAGGGATGATAAAAGTCCGATGGCTTAAGGACCGCCGCTACATCCTCGTAGATAGCGGGATCGAAAAGGATAGAACTAAGTACCGATCGCTCGATATTGAGATTGTAAAGATGTGACTCCACGAAGCTCCTCTTTTTTCTTTTGATTATAGCTACTTTTTCGCCATTTTTTCCACCTCTTCCAAGAAGCGATCCACCAGCTGGCTTTCGGGTAGCTTCGCCACCACTTCACCTCTGACCATCACCAATCCACTCCCTTTGCCATAAGCGATGGCCACATCTGCATGCTTGGCCTCTCCGATGGCATTGACAGCGCATCCCATCACGGAGATGTTGAGCGGTTTTTTGATATGGCTGGTACGCTCCTCTACCTCCGCTACCGCCTTGACCAGATCGGCTTCGATCCTGCCACAGGTGGGGCAGCTGATGATATTGACCCCATCTTCGGCCCGACCTGCATCCTTGATGATGGCTCGGCCCACTTCGATCTCTTTTTCCAGCTCCCCGGTGATGGAGACTCTGATAGTATCACCTATCCCATCTAATAGCAGCGCTCCAATACCTATGGCACTTTTGATGGTGGCATGAAAAATGGTCCCCGCCTCCGTCACTCCTAGATGAAAGGGATACTCCACCAAAGGCCTAAGCTTTCTGTACGCTTCTACCGTACGCTCAACGTCACTGGCCTTGAGGCTCACCTTGATATCGGTAAAATCCAGATCTTCGAGGAGTTTGATGTGATAGAGGGCACTTTGGACCATAGCCTCAGCCGTCGCGCCATACTTGGCCTCTATGTGACTCTCTAGGCTTCCGGCATTTACTCCGATACGTATAGGGATTTTTCGCTCTTTGCAGGCTTGCACCACCTCTTTGATCCGCTCTTTGCTGCCGATATTGCCAGGATTGATACGGATGCAGTCCACCACTTCGGCAGCGATGAGAGCTAGACGGTGATTGAAGTGTATATCAGCCACCAACGGCAAAGAGATGCGCTTTTTGATCTCTTTGAGAGCTTTTGCGTCTTCTAGCTGGGGGACTGCCACCCGCACGATATCGGCTCCGGCGAAGTGCAGGCGCCGTATCTGCTCCACGGTCGCTTCCACATCCGCCGTACGACTGTAGGTCATGGACTGGACGCTAATGGGCGCATCACCCCCTATGGCCACGTCACCTACATAGATCTTCTTGGTGGGATATCGTCTCATCACTCCAGCTTTTTTGCCAGATTATACCAAATTCACCGGATCCATATCGACCTCACAAAGATCGTTTTTGCTAGCATGGATGGCTTGAAGCAGTGCCTTGGCAGAATGTGAGCGAAGCAGGATATGGTAGCGAAACTTCCCGGCAATTCGCTCGATAGCGCTAGGGCCGTATCCCACGATCTGTACATCTGCAAACTTCTCCAGGTTTCTTAGCACCTCTTCCATCCCTTCCCTGGCCTTAAAGGGATCTTTGTGAGCAAAAAGCAGATGTGCCAGACGCATGAAGGGAGGATAGAGCCCCTTTCGATACTCCAGCTCCTCTTGCAAAAAAAGCTCAAAATCAAGATATCTGGCAAAAAAGTCCCTTTTTTTTGTCTGTATGACCACCTTGGCATCCTCCTTGCGTCCGGCTCTGCCAGCGATCTGCAAACATAGAGCCAAAGCTCGCTCCCTGGCCCTAAAGTCCGCTTGGGCTAGCACATAGTCGATATCCAGGATGACACTCAAAGCCACATCCGGATAGTCATGCCCTTTGGAGAGCATCTGAGTGCCTACCAATATATCGATCTTTTTGCTACTAAAATCATCCAAAAGCCTGGTGAGCTTTTTGTGCGTGGAGGCACTGTCCTTGTCAAATTTCTCTACCCTTGCGTCCACGAAGACAGAGCGCAGGGTCTCTACCACCTCACTCGTGCCCAAACGCTTCGCACTCAGATCCGAAGCACCGCATGAAGGGCATGAAGATGGGATATACTGGCTATAGTTGCAGTAGTGACATACCAGTGCTCTCTTGTCGAAATGGACACTCATCCCCACATCACAGTAGGGGCATTTGACCGTCTCTGCGCACTCCTGGCAGATGAGATATTTGAAGTGAGCTCTAGTGGGCAAAAAGATCAGAGCCTGTTTGCCCCGATCCAATACCTCCTCTATGTGATCTAGGACCTCCTGGGAGAGTCCATCCCCACTATCGAAGACAAACTCCTTCTTACCCTCAAAAAAACTCCCCCTCAGTCGAAAAGAGGGATATCTGTGATAGCTCACCACACTGGGGGTCGCGCTACCCAAGACCACCGGGATCCCTAGTTTTTTGCCCATATAGACAGCTAGATCCTTGGCATTGAGACGGGGGCGGCTCTGGGCCTTGTAGCTTTCATCATGCTCCTCATCCACCACAATAAGCCCCAGATTCTTCAGTGGCAAAAAGAGCGCGCTCCTAGGACCTGCCACGATCTTGGCCCTGCCGGCATAGATCGCCTCTAGAGCCTCTTGCCTTTGCTTCTTGGTCAGTTTGCTATGCCACACTACCACACTATCACCAAAGAGAGCTTCCAGACGCTTTTGCATCTGGGGGGTCAAAGAGATCTCCGGCATCAAAAAAATCGCCTCTTTGCCCTCCTTGAGTACCTGAGCGAAGTAGGCCATATAGATCTGGGTCTTGCCGCTGCCCGTATCTCCAAAAAGAAGCGCCACATCCTGATCTTTGAGAAACTCCAACGCCTCTTGCTGGGCTTTGGAAAGGGCAGGGACTCTGGCCTCTAGAGGCTGGGATCTTCTTTGATCCTTGTGACAGGGCACGAAGAGAGCCAACGCTTCAGCAAGGGAACTAAAGTAGTACGTAGCCACAAATTTTGCGATAGCCAGCTGATCGGCGCTATAATAGTAAGGGGTCACCTCCTCTATCGGCAGACACTCAAAGGTGGGCTTGGCTCTTGTTTGTATCACCACCGCATCATAGAGACGGCTCTTGACCCTCACCCGCACTACATCCCCGGGACTTAACGATTGTTCACTTTGATAGGTAAAAAGGAGCGGCTTGCCAAGGATCGCGACTTCATAGAAATTCATCTAGAAATTATCGCAAATCGTCTCAGCATCGTCAATAGTGGATTTGTCAGAATCGCACGCAAACTCTCCCGTATCGCTATCATAGGTAAAGGCGATATATTTGCCATCGGCAAAATAGTATCGATAGACTCCATTGGACTTCATCCAGCAGCCTCTATCGCTACAAGGAGTCACAGATCTTGACAGGACCTTGCCAAAAAGATGTGTCGAATCAGAATCTAGCGTATCGGGCAGAGGATCTTCTCCTAGAAGAATATGCTTGTTTTTATAGACTTCTATACCGCTTCTGATGGCAGAGACCTTGGATTTGAGATTGGTCAGATCGGCTTGATTGAGAGACTGGGCGAATTTTGGCAAAGCAAGCGCGGCGAAAATCCCCAAAAGCACGATCACGAAGACCAGCTCCATCAACGTAAAAGCTCTAAAACGCATAGCTTTCTTCTTTGCTGGCTACAAATTTAGGAGCGTCGGTAGCGTTGCCGTCGCGGCAGAAGATATTGTACTCCCCTCCAGCACTTTGGTTTTTCTCTATAAAAGGGCTTGCCTGCCCACTTCCCTTGACACAGTTGTCGAAGTTGACCGAAGTAGCGTCAAAGTAGTAGGGGATATCCACATAGACCTCTAGTTTCTTGCCATAGAAGGTACTCGCATCACCATCATTGTCCGATGCGATGGAGCCTTTGGCATTCATTGTCAAGGATTTTGACCACAAGGTATGACCTACAGTACGAGTAAGAGTAGCTGCAAAGGATTTGGCGATATTTTGCTGAGCCTGCTGGCGTACGCCAAAGTACCTCGGGATGGCCACAGCGGCCAAGATCCCAAGGATAACAATGACAAAAATAAGCTCAATAAGAGTAAAAGATCGATGCATCGATTAGGAGCTGGGAATATCTATACTTGCTTCCCAACTGTTACCATTTTTTATATATAAACCAAATCTTGGCGCATCCGTTTCATTTCCCTCTCTACACACGATCTTATACTCTGTATCTCCGATTTTGTACTCCATAAAAGCATCTGAAGAGCTGCCTGCTGTTGTTGTACATTTTGAAAAATCTGGTGCTGAAGTGTTTCCCTCCGGAATTTCAGTGTATCTTGTCAAATCATCTGTAATACCACTAATATTTCCTTTTTGTCCTCTAGCCATAGATTTGCTCCAAAGAGTTGGCCCAACAGTTCTATTGAGTGTACCAACAAATGCTTTTAGATTACCCTCTTTTGCCTGCTCTGTTACCCCGATAAACTTCGGCAATGCAACCGCAGCCAAAATACCAAGAATAACGATCACGAAGATCAACTCGATCATAGTAAAACCACTTCGTCTCATGACATCTCCTTAGTGTAGTTTTCCCTCCAGACTCCCGAAAGGTATTTCCAATTATAACATAAAATCTTCTTAACAGAGCTGAATAAGATCTAAATCTTTTTTATTATATTATCTAATTTTTTCTCCATGAGATAACAGTCATAACTCTTCTTAAGATAGGCGCTTAGGAGATCTTTGATAGTGCTTGAGCCATTTTTAGGAAAGAGCTTTTCAAATTCATCTTTCATATAAATAGCGAAGCTATCGTCCAGATTAATTTCATACTCTTTGCCCTCTATCTTAATGGTGACTTTGCGCAAGAGTTATCCTACGAAGCTTTCGATCTTTTTGATGATCTCGTCGATTTCTAGATTTTTCATCGCCAGCTCATCTTGAAGCTTTTGGATCTCTTTATCTTTCTCCTCGCTGGCAGCTTTGCACGTGACCAGCTCCCTGCGCAGCTGTTCATTCTCTTTCTTGAGTCCTTCGCATCGTTGCAAAAGTGCGTCTATTTTTTCGCTCAGTTTTTCCATCAGATCTATATGCTGCATTCCGCCTCTTTTAAGTTTAATTTAATTTTGCTAAAATTGTATCAAAAATATAGTACTAAAAGGCTTGAGATTTGTCAAAATTCAAGATGGTTACCGATTTCGCTCCGGCGGGGGATCAGCCCCAGGCCATAGAAAAGCTCTCCCTCTCCATCAAAGAGGGCAACCGCTACCAGACCCTCCTGGGAGTCACTGGCAGTGGCAAGACCTACACCATGGCCAAAATCATAGAAGAGCTCCAGATGCCCACGCTCATCATGACCCACAACAAGACCCTGGCCGCCCAGCTCTATAGCGAGTTCAAGCACTTTTTTCCCAAAAACCACGTGGAGTACTTCATCAGCTACTACGACTACTACCAGCCCGAGGCCTACCTGCCCCGCCAAGATCTCTTCATCGAAAAGGACAGCTCCATCAACGACGAGCTGGAGCGCCTGCGCCTCTCGGCCACAGCGAGCCTGCTCGAATACGACGACGTGATCGTCGTAGCATCTGTGAGCGCCAACTACGGTCTTGGCAACCCGAACGAATACAAAAAGATGATTTTCAAATTCGAAGTAGGCAACGAAATAGGACAAAGAGAGCTCCTCTTTCGGCTGCTTGAGATGGGTTACAAGCGCAACGACAAATTCTTCGATCGAGGCGACTTTCGCGTCAGTGGCGACGTGGTGGATATCTTCCCGGCCTACTACGAAGAGGAGGCTATTCGGGTGGAGTTTTTTGGTGATGAGATAGAGCGGATATATCGCTTCAATCCCATCACGGGCGAGACCTACGACGATCTGGATACCATCACCATCTACGCCGCCAATCAATTCATCGTGGGCCAAGATCGCTTGAGCGAAGCGATCAAATCGATCGAAAAGGAGCTTGAGGAGAGGCTGAAGTTTTTCGAAAAGGAGGGCAAACTGGTCGAATACCAGCGCCTCAAACAGCGCACGGAGTTCGATCTGGAGATGCTGGAGACCACAGGGACATGCAAGGGGATCGAAAACTACTCCCGCCACCTCACCGGCAAAAAACCAGGTGAGACCCCCTACTCTCTCATCGACTACTTCGAGGCTATGGGCAAACCCTACCTCATCATCGTGGACGAATCCCACGTAAGCCTGCCTCAGTTTCGGGGGATGTATGCGGGAGATAGGAGCAGAAAGGAGGTGCTGGTAGAGTACGGCTTCCGGCTTCCCAGCGCTTTGGACAACCGCCCTTTGAAGTTCGAGGAGTTCATCAACAAAGCACCCCACTACCTCTTCGTCTCCGCCACTCCAGGGGAGCTGGAGCTTGAGCTAAGCAGCGTCGTAGCCCATCAGATCATCCGCCCCACCGGACTACTCGATCCCAAAGTGGAGCTAGCCCCCAGCCGCGATCAAGTAGCCACGCTCTTTGATCAGATCAAAAAAGAGACCTCCAAAGGCAACAAAGTCTTGGTCACGACTCTGACCAAAAAGATGGCCGAAGATCTCACACGCTACTATGCAGATCTGGGGATCAAGGTGCGCTACATGCACTCCGACATCGACGCGATCGAGCGCAACCAGCTCATCCGAGGGCTTCGCAGGGGCGAATATGACGTGCTTGTGGGTATCAATCTCCTTCGTGAAGGGCTCGATCTGCCCGAAGTGAGCCTGGTAGCCATCCTCGACGCCGACAAAGAGGGGTTTTTGCGAAGCGAGACCAGCCTCATCCAGACGATGGGACGCGCAGCCAGAAACGCCCAGGGGCGGGTCATTATGTTTGGCGACAAGATAGAAAAGCCCCTCACTATCGAAAACCTCGACGATCTCGAAAAGATCAAAGAGACCATCACCGGCTCCATGTACCGCGCCATCAAGACGACGATAGAGCGCCGCCAAAAACAGCAAGCCTACAATCAAAAACAGGGCATCACACCCAAGACGGTCAAACGGCGCCTCGACGAAAATCTAAAAAGCGAAGATCTGGACAAACTCTACGAGAAAAAAAAGAAGCTCGAAAAACTCCCCCCAAAAGAGAAAGAGAAGATCATCAAAGAGCTTCGCCGGGCCATGAACGAAGCGGCGAAGAAGCTGGAGTTCGAAGAGGCAGCAAGGCTTCGAGACGAGATAGAGAAGATCAAGAGTTTATAGGTCTAAACTCCCCCGCCTCCTCATCAAAATACTCTATCACTCCATCTTCGATCCTGTAATACCACCCATGGAGTCTCAAGCTCCCATCATCGACCCTCCTTTTGACAGCGGGATATGTGAGCAGATGCTCTATCTGCACCAGGATCGAGAGCCTCTCCGTCGTGCGCAATAAAAGCTCTCGATCATTTTCACCCACCTCCTCCAAAGCTGCCCTCTTGGCTGGCATGCCAATCTCAAGCCACTTCTTGACATGGATGAGCTCGATGGTATCCGGGATCTCTTTGTAGAGACTTTCGCAAGCGCCACAGTGGCTATGGCCACAGACGATGATATCGCTCACCCCCAAGACACTCACCGCATACTCGATCGCCGCAGCGGTGGCGTGAAAGTCCTTGTCGGGCTTGAAAGGCGGGACGAAATTGCCCACGTTGCGAAAGACGAAGAGATCTCCAGGTCTAGCTCCCGTGATGAGATCTGGCACCACACGTGAATCGCTGCATCCTATAAAGAGCGTCTTTGGGCTCTGGCCCTTTTTGGCCAGCTCCACGAAGAGCTTCTCATACTTTTTGAAGCCTAGTCTCTTAAACTCCTTGTAGCGCTCTATAAATTTCTCTATATCCATGATCACCCCCTTTTACTCCCATTTTAGCAATCAAAGAGTAAAATATAGCTAACAAACGGCAAAAAGGGGCGCCATGGTCAATCTCAAAGATCCCAAACTCTACATCAACAGAGAGCTCTCGTGGCTCAAATTCAACACACGAGTCCTCGAAGAAGCAGAAGACGAGCAAAACCCGCTTCTTGAACGGCTCAAGTTCATAGCGATTTATGGCACCAACTTGGATGAGTTCTACATGATCCGCGTCGCCGGACTCAAAAAGCTCTTCAAATACCGCATCCGAGTCACCGGACCGGACAAGATGACCCCCCTGGAGCAGCTCAGAGCCATCAGAGCCTATCTGCACGACGAGAAAAAGAGATTGGAAAAGGACTTTTTCGAGATCATCGAAAGACTCAAAAAAGAGGGGCTCTACCTCAAAGACTACAGCGAACTGGACGAAGAGGAGAAGAAGCGCATCGATGAGTACTTCTACTCCAATCTCTATCCCGTCATCGTCCCTATCGCTGTGGATGCCACCCACCCATTCCCCCACCTCAACAACCTTAGCTTCGCTCTAGCCCTCAAGCTGGCCGACAACGCCAACCCAAGCGACATCAAATACGGCCTCATCCGTATCCCAAGAGTCCTGCCCCGGTTCGTCCGCAGCGACGACAACACCTACATCCCCATCGAATCGGTCGTCCAAGCCCATATCGACTCCCTCTTTCCGGGCTACCATGTCCTCTCCAGCGCCCCATTTCGCGTCACCCGCAACGCCGATATCGAGATCGAAGAAGAAGAGGCGGACGACTTCATGGAGCTTCTGGCCGAAGGCTTGAAGCTCAGGCGCAAAGGGGAGATCGTGCGCCTAGAGATCGGAGCCGACGCGGACGATGAGCTCATCGCCTTTTTGAAAGAACACCTTCTCATCCATGACGACGACATCTATCGATACCGCATCCCTCTCAATCTGGCGGGACTTTGGGAGATCGTCTCTAATAAAAACTTCCCCCACCTGCTCTTTGAGCCCTATACGCCCAAGATCTTGCCACCACTCGATAGCGCCGAAAGTGTTTATAGTGTCATCGATCAAGAGGACGTGATGCTCTACCACCCCTATGAGAGCTTCGAGCCGGTGGTGAAGTTCATCGAGGAGGCGAGCAAAGATCCCGATGTCTTGGCGATACGCATGACGCTCTATCGTGTCGGCAAAAACTCCCCCATCGTCAAGGCCCTCATTGACGCTGCTGAGAGCGGCAAACAGGTCACAGCGATGGTGGAGCTCAAAGCCAGATTCGACGAGGAGAACAACCTCATCTGGGCCAGAGAGCTCGAAAAGGCGGGGGCCCACGTGATATTTGGCATCCCAGGCTTCAAAGTCCACGCCAAAATAGCCCAGGTAATCAAAAAAGATGGCGACAAACTCCGCCAATATGTCCACATCGGCACCGGCAACTACAACCCAACCACCGCCAAGATCTATACCGACGTGAGCCTTCTTACATCCGACAGGAGCATCACCGAGGATGCGACGAGGTTTTTTCACTTCCTCACCGGCTTTAGCAAAAAGACCAAGCTCTCCACCCTCTATATGTCTCCTTTTCAGATCAAGCCCAAGCTCTTGCAGCTCATCGAGCAAGAGAGCAAAAAGGGCAAGGAGGGACATATCATAGCCAAGATGAACTCCCTAGTCGACGCCGACATCATTGAGGCCCTCTACAAAGCCAGCATCGCCGGCGTCAAGATCGATCTCATCATCCGAGGGATCTGCTGCCTCCGGCCTGGGGTGGAAGGGGTGAGCGACAATATCAAAGTCATTTCAATCGTGGGCAAATATCTAGAGCATGCCAGGATCTTCTACTTCAAACACGCCTCTCCTTCGGTCTATATCTCCAGTGCGGACTGGATGCCAAGAAACTTGGAGCGGCGCATTGAGCTGATGACTCCCATCCTAGATCCTGAGATCGCTGAGAGGCTCCTTGAGATCCTCTCCATCCAGCTCAAAGACAACGTCAAAGCCAGAGTGCTGCTGCCTGATGGCAACTACATCAAAAGAAAACCAGAAAAAGGAAAACCTGCCATCAACTCCCAGCTACTTATGGAGGAGTATGCCAAGCTCCTTTTTGCCACCCACCAAAAAAACACCACCACAAAAGCCAAGAGATTGGCTAGGCGTCTACTAAAGGAGAGCTGATGATTTTACGCTACAAAGAGTGGTTCCCCTCATGGGGCGAAAAGACGTGGTTCGCTCCCGATAGCACCATCATCGGCAACGTGGAGCTCGGCGAAGAGTGCTCTGTGTGGTTTGGCTGCGTGATACGAGGCGACGTGCATTTCATCAAAATAGGCGATCGCACCAATATCCAAGATCTGTCGATGATCCACGTCACCCATTACAAAAAGCCCGACATGAGCGATGGATATCCTACCATCATCGGCAGTGACGTCACCATAGGCCATCGGGTGATGCTGCACGGATGCACCATCGAAGACGCCTGTCTTGTCGGCATGAACTCCACCATCTTAGACGGAGCGGTGATCGGCAAGGAGTCGATCGTGGGAGCCGGCAGCCTGGTCACAGGCGGCAAAGTATTTCCGCCCCGCAGCCTCATCCTAGGAAGCCCCGCAAAAGTCGTGCGCCATCTTAGCGACGAAGAGGTCGCAGAGCTCTACGCTAGTGCTCGCCGCTATGTCGCTTTCAAAGAGGAGTACCGCAACAATATAAGATAAATTTATTCAAATAATAACTGCCGGTTATTCGCCTTAAAACAGAAAGTTACATTATTTTTTTTATAATTTTTTTTTAAACCGAAAAGCTCTATAATACATTGCACTCAAAATCTAAAAAGGGGCTAATATGGCAAGAATCGTTGTGTTAGGTGCAGGTGTCTCTGGACATACTGCTGCTACTTTTGCAAAACACTGGCTTGGAGATAAACATGAAGTAGTAGTAGTATCTCCAAACAGTAAATGGAACTGGATTCCATCCAACATCTGGGTAGGTGTCGGCCAGATGACACCCGAAGATGTCACTTTCGAGCTAGCTCCCGTCTACGCCAAAGCGGGGATCGACTTCAAACAAGCCAAAGCGGTCTCCATCCATCCCGAAGGCAAAGAGGGAAGCGACAAGCCTTTCGTGACCATCGAATATACCGATCCCAACAAACAGGGCCAGACCGAAGAGGTCGAATACGACTACCTCATCAACGCCACAGGCCCGAAACTCAACTTCGCGGCGACTCCAGGACTAGGACCCGATGAGGGCAACAGCCTCTCGGTATGTACCTACCTCCACGCTGCAGAGGCCAACACCCACCTTCAAAACGCTATTGAGAAGATGAAAAAAGGCGAGCGCCAAAAATTCTTGATCGGTACGGGACACGGTATGTGTACCTGCCAAGGGGCGGCTTTCGAGTATATCTTCAACATCGAGCATGAGCTCAACAAAGCCGGAGTCAGAGACAAAGCGGATATCAAATGGATCTCCAACGAGCAGTTCTTGGGAGACTTCGGAGTTGCTGGCGTTCACCTCAAGTGGGGCGGACACATTGTCTCTAGCAAGGTGATGATGGAGTCGCTCTTTACCGAAAAGGGAGTGGACTGGATCACGGGAGCCCATGTCAAAGAGGTGCAAAAAGGCAAACTCCACTATGAGCTTCTTGATGGCACTGAGGGTGAGGAGGAGTTTGATTTTGCGATGCTCATTCCTCCATTTAGTGGTGTGGGGCTCAAGGCCTACGACAAAGCCGGAAACGACATCACCGACAAGGTCTTCGCTCCAAACGGCTTTATGAAAGTGGACGCGGACTATACCCAAAAGCCTTTTGAGGAGTGGAAAGCTTCCGACTGGCCAAAAATCTACCAAAACCCAGACTACAACAACATGTATGCCGTAGGTATTGCTTTCGCACCTCCGCATCCTATCAGCAAACCGGCCAAGTCCGTCAACGGCACGCCTATCACCCCGGCACCTCCAAGAACCGGTATGCCTTCGGCTATCATCGGAAAAACGGTGGCAAAAAATATCGTAGAGATGATCGAAGGACAAAGCGACAAGCCACGACACACGGCCTCTATGGCAGAAATGGGAGCAGCGTGTGTGGCTTCTACCGGAAAAGGGTTGCTTGACGGAAGCGCGGTAGCACTCACGGTCTATCCGGTGGTACCTGATTACGACAAATACCCCGGAACCGGTCGAGATCCAGAGTATACATTCGGCGAGATCGGTCTAGCAGCTCACTGGATCAAGCACATCTTGCATCATATGTTTATGTGGAAAGCCCAGCTCAAGCCCGGCTGGACGCTCATTCCTGAATAAGATTAAGGAGAAAGACAATGGCAAAAGATTATATCGAGGTTCAAAAGAATATCAACCCATACGACGGGAAGACTTTTGGGACGATGATTCCCGGGCCTTTTCAAAGATTTCTAAGAAAGTGCATCATCTGGCAGATTATTCGATTCATCATCATCAACCTCAAAATGCTCAAAGTGGTCTCAAAAAGCCACCACTAAACCTCTTGGGGCCCTGTGCCCCAATCCCATCATTTTCAAAGGCGACCAATGGCAGAGATTTTGACATACCCCGACACCACTCTTTTGCAGATCTCAGGATATGTGCGTCATTTCGACGATCCGGGACTCAAAGAGCTTGTGGATAGAATGATAGCTACGGCAAAAGAGCACAACCTCAAAGCTCTCAGCGCCATCCAGATAGGTGTGGCAAGACGTGTGATCGTTTTTGAAAAGGATGGAGAGTATATCCCCCTCGTCAATCCCACCATCTTCGCCCATAGCGGTGAGCCGTTCATTAGCAGCGAGAGCGACGAGAGCCTGCCGGGAGCCACCATCGACGTCAAGCGCTTCCCAAAAATCAAGATCATGTATCAAGATATGGAGGGAAACGATCGCTTCATGGAGCTCGATGGGGAAGATGCGGTCTTGATGCAAAGAAAGATCGATATGATTTTTGGCGGGATGCTCTTCGATAAGCTCAACAAAAAGGAGCTTAAGAAGTTTTTTAAAGAGTACGGCTTCGTGGACGCCTGCCCTACCTACTTCGTCAAAGACCGTATCTTAGCGGCTCTTCGCTTCTTTTTAGTCCTCCACGCCGTGGCGCTGGTCATCGCTCTTTTTAGCGATCTTACCCGCTTCGTCATTGAGCACGGCGGTGCCCTTTTCGCTCTTGAGACGGCGTGGCTGCTTTTCTACGCCGCTTATGCCAGATACGAGACCAAAAAGTACAAAAACTGCACCTCCTGCCAAAACGCCAACATCATCGGCACCGTGGGACTCTACTTCGTCCCCATCGCACTTTTTTGGCTCGTCTCCTCTTTCTTGTGAGCCTGCTTTTGGGGCCGGCTCTTTTTGGTCCTGTTTTTGGCCCTTTTGCTAAAGGCGATGAGATCTTCGGTGCTCTTGATCTCTTTGGGCACCCGTGCCAGTGCCATCTGCATGATCTTGTAGGCCGTCAGCGCGTCGGCGTAGGCTCTATGGCTCACCGCCGTGTTGATTCCCAGCGCCTCGTTTAAAAACTCCAGCCCGTAGCGCTCGCTCTCTATCGTCTTTCTGGCCAGATCGATAGAGCAGATCTTTCTATTAGCAAGCCTCCCCAGTCCTAACTGCTCCAGCTTGGAGGAGATGAAGTTGTAGTCGAAGTTGACGTTGTGGGCAACGAAGACGGCATCGCCCAAGAACTCCTTGAAACGGCGCAATACATCCTTTTGGCTGGGAGCGTCGTCGAGATGCTTTTGCTCGATGCCGGTGAGTTTGGTGATATATTCGGGCACCTCGTCGGCGTAGATGAAGCTCTCGAACCGATCGACGATGCGATCGCCTCGAAACTTGATGGCCCCAAGCTCGATCACTTGGGAGTGCTCCGGCTTGGAGCCGCTGGTCTCGATATCGACCACCACGTACTCTTGGTGGCGGTAGGGGGTCTTTGCCGTCTTGAGCGTGACCTTGCCCTCCTTCTCCTCCAAAGGAAACCCTCTGGCGATGAGTGTCTGATAGATGATCTCGGGATCTTCGAACATCCCGAAAAGTGTCTGCAACATCCCCAAAAACTGCTCTTTGGGATAGCTTTTTTTGATCAGTTTTTGAGCCAGTTTTTCGATCTTATTCAAATTTCGCTCTTTGTATGAACTCTTTGATTCTTTTGGGATCCTTCTTGCCCTTGGTAGCTTCTACGCCACTACTTACGTCCACGCCGTAAAACCCGTAGGGCTTCACCTCCTCCACGTTTTGGGGCGTCAGGCCACCGGCAAGGACAATCTTAGAGCAGTCCGCATCCTTAAACCACTCCAGCGCCACTCTCTCTCCCTTGCCTCCATACCCCTCCACGAAGGCGTCCACGAGTCTGTAGCGATCGGCGAACTTCTCTATGTCTTCTGGCTGCCTCGCTCGCACCACCGGCAAGGCTTTGATAGTGAGCTTTTGGAAAAAATCCTCTTCCACGTCGAAATGGATCTGGGCCAGACTCATACCACTTTGGCGGCATATCTCATCGATATTTTCGGGGCTTTCATGGACGAAGAGCCCTACTCTTTCCACGAAGGGCGGCAACTGCTCCACGATGCGAGCCGCCTCTTTTGGAGTGATGTATCTTGGAGACTTCTCATAAAAGACGAAGCCCAGCGCGTCCGCACCGGCGTCAACGGCCGCGAGGGCGTCTTGGAGGTTGGTGATGCCGCAGATCTTGACCCGCACGATCAGACCTTGAGGCTCTTGATGGCCGCCGCGTAATCTTTATGGCCGAACACATAACTGCCGGCTACCACCACATCCGCGCCAGCTTCTTTGAGTTTTCGCACGTTTTCGTCGTTCACGCCGCCATCTACTTCGATGAGGCAGTCGGGATTTTTGGCTTCTATGAGCTCTTTGCACGCTTTTATCTTATCGTAGATAGGGATGAATTTTTGTCCGCCAAATCCCGGGTTGACGCTCATCAAAAGCACCATATCGACATATTTGACGATCTCTTCGAGGACGCTGACGGGCGTAGCGGGATTGATGACGATGGCAGGGGAGATGCCATAGCTCCTGATCTTTTGCGCGACGCGGTGGTGGTGATGCTCGCTTTCGTAGTGAAAGGAGATGTATCCGGGCTTCAAAGGGGCGAAGAGCTCGACGAAGAAGGCGTTGTCCGTCACCATCAGATGCACGTCCAAAGGCTTCGTCGCCACTTCGGCGACCGATTGTACAACCACCGGGCCTATGGTCATGTTGGGCACGAAGTGGCCGTCCATCACATCTACGTGTACCAGATCGGCTCCCGCTTCGCAGACCGCCACCACCTCCTTGGCCAAGATACCGAAATCCGCGCTCAAGATACTCGGAGCTACCAGCATAACACGCCTTTGAGAAAAATTGCTATAATTATAGCAAAAGCATTTCCTAAAACAAACTTTAAATTAAGCTATTTTTTAGCAAAAACGGCTATAATTGCAAACTAAAATTCATTGTAAGGATCGGGATATGTCCAAGGTATGTCAAATAACTGGTAAACGACCGATGAGCGGGCACAACGTCAGCCACGCCAACAACAAGACAAAAAGAAGATTTTTGCCCAACATCAGAACAGTGCGCGTCACGCTTCCCGACGGAACACGCAAGAAGATCAAAGTGAGCGCCAAGGGACTTCGCATCCTCAAAAAGAAGAACTTCCAGATCGACCTGTAACCGAATCCCTTTCGGTTACCACCCTCCTTTTTCAAAGGCTCTTTCATGTCCTACACGCTTCTTCCTCTTAAAAACACCATCGCCGACGTAGAGGGATTTTACTGCGCAGGAGTCAAAGCGGGACTCAAAGAGGACGACTACGATGTAGGCTTCATCCGTAGCGACGCCCCGTGCGACGTAGCCGCGCTCTTTACCCAAAACCGCTTCCAAGCCGCGCCCATCAAACATTTCCAACGCCGCTCAATCAATCAAAGCGACTTCTTGCTCGTCAACTCCAAAAACGCCAACGCCATGACGGGCGATCAAGGCATAGCCGATATCGAGGAGATCCTCCAAACCCTGCCCTTTCCAGCTCTTAATCCCTTCATGAGCTCCACCGGAGTCATCGGCGTACGGCTCCCAAAAGAAAAAATCATCGCCGCTGTGCAAACTTTCGATCTAAATGCCAAAGACGACGCGAGCTTCGCTCGATCCATCATGACCACCGATACCTTCGAAAAGAAGATAGGCTTCGAGGTGCGCCTCGAAGATGGGACCAGCTTCAAGATAGCCGGCGTAGCCAAAGGAGCCGGCATGATCAATCCCCAGCTCGCCACGATGCTCTGCTTCATCGCCACGGACGCCGCCATCCCAAGAGCGGATATGCGAGAGCTTCTGGCTAAAAACGCCGAGCACTCTTTCAACGCCATCAGCGTTGACGGGGACACCTCCACCAACGACAGCGTCTTTTTATTGGCCAACGGACGAAGCGGAGCTTATGAGAAAGAGGCTTTCGACTTCGCTTTGGCCAAAATCATGCACGAACTGGCCCTGCTCATCGTCAAAGACGGCGAGGGAGCGAAGAAGCTGGTAGCCTTCGAAGTCAAAGGAGCCAGAAACGATCAAGAGGCCAAGAGAGCCGCCAAGGCTCTTACCAACTCCCTCCTTGTCAAAACGGCGCTTTTTGGCGAAGATCCCAACTGGGGCAGGATCGCCTCGACCATCGGAGCCAGTGGCGTGGAGTGCGACGAAACGAGCCTCGTCATAGCCTTCGAAAACGTCGTGGTCTACGACAAAGGCCGAATCCTTTTTGACGAAGAGCAAGAAGAAAAAGCCCACCAAATCATGAAAAAAGATGAGTTTCGCATCATCTGCGATCTTGGAATTGGCGAGGGGAGATTTACCGCTTATGGCTGCGATCTGGGCTACGAGTATGTCAAGATTAATGCAGAATACAGAACTTAGATGATACAATAAAAGAAAAAAAGGAGCTCTCTATGCTTGAAGAATTCCCACAAGAACTTATCAAAAAGATCCGCCAAGAAAATCCCCATTTCGATAAGATCATCGAAAAACACGACGAGCTCAAAAAGATTGTCCACGACGTAGAAGAAGGGCGTGAATACATGGAAGACCTGGAGCTCGAAAAACTCAAGCTCGAAAAATTGCGCCTCAAAGACGAAGCCTATGCGATTGTCATGAAGTACAAAAAAGAGCACGGGCTCTAAAATGGGTATCGGCAAACTCCAAAAGAAACTTCAAAAGATCTTCGCCCATCCCATCCCTACCAATCTGGACTGGAGAGGGGTGGAGAGCCTTTTGGCTCATTTGGGCTTCGAGATCGAGCATACCAAAAAAGGCCACGTCAAAATCAAAAACGAAGAGGGCAAAGAGGTGGTCCTCATCGTCCACAACCACGAAATCAACAACAAAGACGAGGTGGTCAAACTCAAGCACTTCTTGGAGCAAAACGGTATCACCGCCGATACGAAGCTCTCGTAGGCTTATCCCTCTTTGAACCTTCCCAGACTCATCAGCTTTTCATAGCGCTTCTCTAGGCGCTCTTGGCTATCCATGGCCAAAAGCTCCTTGAGGGCATTTAGATAGTACTCCTTGACCAGTTTCGCCGCGCCCTCTTTATCTCTGTGGGCTCCCCTTAGAGGCTCTTCGATGATATCGTCTATGAGTCCTAGCTCCTTGAGATCCTCAGCGGTGATTTTGAGAGCTTTCGTGGCCTGCTCTACCTTCGCCGGATCGTTCCACAAAATGGCCGCGCACCCTTCGGGAGAGATGACGCTAAAGACGGAGTATTTGAGCATGGCCAGCTTATCGGCCACGCCGATGGCCAGCGCTCCGCCGCTACCTCCTTCGCCGATGACGATGGAGACGGTAGGGGTGTCTAGCATGCTAAACTCAAAAAGGTTCCTGGCAATCGCCTCGCTCTGCCCTCTCTCCTCGGCTCCCACGCCAGGATAGGCCCCGGGCGTGTCTATGAGCATCAAGATAGGCAGTCCGAACTTCTCCGCCATCTTCGCTGCCCGCAACGCCTTGCGGTAGCCTTCGGGATGGGGCATTCCGAAATTGCGCTTGAGCTTGTTCTTGGTGCCTCGACCCTTTTGCTCGCCAATAAGCAGCGTCTTTTGTCCGTCAATGTAGCCAAGATAGCAAAGTATCGCCGGATCGTCTCGAAAACAGCGATCTCCATGGATCTCGTAGGGCTCGTCCATGATGAGGCGCACATAATCAAGAGCATAGGGGCGATCGGGATGGCGGGCTAGCTGAAGCTTTTGGTAGTCGCTGAGATTTTTGTAGGTTTTGACCACCTCTTTTTCGAGATCTTTTTGGAGGATCTCAATGGCAGCCTGATCGCCTCTGGCCTTGGCGGCTTCTAGCTCGGCTTCGACCTCTTTGAGCTTTTGCTCGAAGTCTAAATAGGTAGCCACCGCTACACCTTTTTGAAGACGACAACGCCGTTGGTACCACCAAAGCCAAATGAGTTGCTCATAGCCACCTCTATATCGGCACGTCTGGCTTCATTGGGCACGTAGTCGAGATCACAGTCGGGATCGGGCTCTTCGTAGTTAATGGTAGGTGGCAGCACACCCTCCTCCATCGCCATGAGGGTTATGACCGCTTCGATGGATCCCGCCGCTCCCAAGCAGTGAGCCGTCTGGCCTTTGGTGGAGCTCACCGGCGGGCAGTTCTCCTTGCCGCCGAAGACCTTCTTGATAGCCATCGTTTCGTACCAATCGTTGTATTTGGTACTGGTGCCGTGGGCGTTGATATAGTCCACCTTCTCCACACCGGCCATATCCAGCGCCGCTCTCATGGCTCTATAGGCTCCTTCGCCCTCGGGAGCAGGAGTCGTAATATGATTGGCATCGCCGCTCTCGCCAAAGCCCACAAGCTCGGCATAGATCTTGGCTCCACGCCTCTTGGCGCTCTCATACTCTTCCAGTACGAGCGCACCGCTCCCCTCGCCCATGACGAAGCCGTTTCTTTTCGCATCAAAAGGGCGTGAAGCGTGCTTGGGGTCGTCGTTGTATGTCGAAAGCGCCTTCATCGCCGCAAATCCACCGATCCCGATAGGACATATGGCGGCCTCGGCGCCTACGACGAGCATCCTCTCGGCGCCACCCAGCATGATGGTCTTGGCCGCTTCGGTGATGGCGTGAGTCCCGGCGGCACATGCCGTCACGCTGGAGAGGTTGGGACCTTTGAGCCCGTGCTCGATGGAGATGAAACCACCTAGCATATTGACAAGAGCCGAAGGGATGAAAAAGGGGCTGATACGCCTGGGGCCTCTGGTGTTGCAGATGACGGAGTTTTTCTCGATGGTAGCCAGTCCGCCGATACCACTGGCGCTGCTGATACCGAAGCGCTCTTTGTCGATATCCTCACCAAATCCCGCATCTTCCATCGCCTCACGTGCAGCCTTGATGCCGAGCTGGATGAATCTATCGGCCTTCTTGACCTCTTTGGGATCCATGACGGTAGTGGGATCGAACCCTTTGACTTCGGCGGCTATTTTGACCGATTGGTTGGAGGGATCGAAAAGGGTGATGGTATCGACGCCGGTCTCACCCCGCACGATGGCATCAAAAGCACTCCTTTTATCATGACCCAAAGCGTTTATCATCCCAAGACCCGTTACGACGACTCTTCTCAAAATGGCTCCTTTTGATCTTTCATCAACTCATCAGCTCATGAAAAATCAAAAAGACGGGGCCCAAAGCCCCAAAAGATCTTAAGATTTGTGCTCTTCGATATACTTGACCGCATCCGCGACAGTCTGGATCTTTTCAGCGTCCTCATCGGGGATCTCTATACCGAATTTCTCCTCTAGCGCCATGACAAGCTCTACGACATCAAGGCTATCCGCACCAAGATCTTCGACAAATCTTGACTCTGGTTTTACTTCGTCGGGATTTGCGTTGAGCTGCTCTACGACGACCTCTTTTACTTGCTCGAAAATATCTGCCATATCTGACTCCTTCTAAAGTTTGATGCCCCAATTTTAACCAAAAAAGATTTAAACTTACATTAGCATGCCACCGTTGACTTTGATGGTCTCACCGGTGATATACCCGGCGTGATCGCTGAGCAAAAAGGCCACCGTATCGGCCACCTCCCTGGGATCGCCAAAGCGTCTTAGAGGAATCTTGGCGATGTAAGCCTCCTTGATATCCTCTTTGAGCTTGTCGGTCATATCGGTAGCGATAAATCCGGGTGTGACGCAGTTGAAACGGATGTTTCTAGGAGCTCCTTCCAGGGCGAAAGATTTGGTCATGGCGATCATACCACCCTTGCTGGCACTGTAATTGACCTGTCCGGCGTTGCCCGTCTCACCGACGATAGAGGAGATGTTGACCACGCTACCGAAGCGCTTCTTGCTCATCACTTTCAAAGCCTCACGGCATCCGATGAAGGCGCTGGTGAGATTGGCTTTGATCACTTCCTCGAAATCCTCCGCGCTCATACGAATGGCGAGTTTGTCTTTGGTGATCCCGGCGTTGTTGACAAGATAGCTCAGCTCCCCGTCACTCTCCACGATAGTCTTGATAGCGTCTATGAACGCTTGTTCATCACTCACGTCGAAGCCTATCACCGCAGCCTCTCCCCCAGCTGCCTCTATCTCCTCCTTGACTCTATCAGCAGCTTCAGCGCCGCTTCGATAATTGATCCAGACCTTGAGCCCGTATCCGGCCAAGACCTTGGCGATCTGGGCTCCGATCCCACGACTCGCTCCTGTGACCAATACGTTCTTACCACTGAGTTTCATACCGCTCCTTTACCGAAAATTTACCTAAATTGTAGTAATATTTCTCTTCAAATCAGTTTAACGAATAGGGGCCGAATGCTCTACTATCTTTATGAGCTCTATCATATCAACATCTTTCAATACATCACTGTACGGGCTGGATTTGCCTTTTTTATGGGATTTTGGTTTACGCTATTTTTGATGCCCAGATTTATCTCCTGGGCCAATAAAAAGAACTCTCACCAGCCTATCTACTCCCTGGCTCCAGAACATCACCAAAAAAAGGCGGGTACACCTACTATGGGAGGACTCACCTTTGTCTTTTCTACGCTGCTAGCCTCTTTGCTGAGTGCCAAACTCACCAATCCTTATGTCCTTGGAGCCTTTTTTGTGATCCTCTCTTACCTTTTCATAGGATTGATGGACGATTTTGGCAAAGTGCTCAAACGATCCAACCAAAGCGGGCTAAGCGCTAGGGCAAAATTCACGCTACAATTCCTTAGCGCTTTGGCTGTGACCTTGTACCTTGCTTATGGCGCTCATCTCTCCACGGAGCTTTACATTCCTTTTTACAAACATCCTGTCGTTGATATGGGATGGGGGGCGATCCTTTTTTGGACGCTGGTCATCGTCGCCACCTCCAACGCCGTCAATCTCACCGATGGGCTTGACGGGCTCGCCACGGTGCCCTCCATCTTCGCGCTAGCTACATTGGGTATCATCACCTACATCACCGGGAACGCGGTGCTTAGCGAATATCTCCTCTTGCCCAAAATCATAGGCGTCGGAGAAGTGGTGGTCGTAGCAGCAGCTTTTGCGGGAAGCTTGATCGGCTTTTTGTGGTACAACTGCCATCCAGCAGAGGTCTTCATGGGCGATAGCGGAAGCCTCCCCCTTGGGGCTTTCATCGGCTATATGGCCATCATCTCCAAAAGCGAGATCCTCCTCATCGTCATCGGTTTCGTCTTCGTCATGGAAGCGCTCTCAGTCATCATACAGGTAGGCAGCTACAAACTCCGGGGCAAGCGGGTCTTCTTGATGGCGCCTATCCACCACCATTTCGAGCAAAAGAGCTGGAGCGAGAGCAAGATCATCGTCCGTTTTTGGATCATCGCCCTCATCTCCAACCTCATAGCCCTTATTACTCTCAAGGTACGGTGATGACACTCTTTGGCAGCGGAAAAACGACCAAAGCGATCGCCAAGAAGTTTGGCAACGCTATCTTTTTCGAAGACATCGACAAGGAGTTCGTGGACGAAGAGGGATTTTTGCACCGTCCAAGCGACTCCTTCGATCCCGCCAGATCCTGCCTGGAGATCCCAAGCCCGGGTATCCCTCCGCACCACCCCCTCATCCAAAAGGCCCAAAATCTCATCAGCGAGTACGATCTCTTCGCCTCAACCATGCCCTATTCGATCTGGATAAGTGGTACCAACGGCAAGACAACAACGACCCAGATGATAGCCCACCTCCTCCAAGACAAAGGAGCCATCGCCGGGGGTAATATAGGCACCCCTTTGGCAGAGCTGGACGAAAAGGCGCCTATTTGGATCTTGGAGAGTAGCTCCTTTACCCTTCACTACACCCGCACCGCCAAACCGAACCTCTACGTCCTTTTGCCCATCACCCCCGATCATATCAGCTGGCATGGCAGCTTCGAGGCGTATGAGGCGGCGAAGCTCAAACCCATCTCCAGACTCCAAGAAGGCGAGGTCGCCATTGTACCCAAAAAGTACGCCCACATCCCTTCCAAAGGTATGGTCATAGGCTACGAAAGCTCTGAAGATCTAGCAGGCTATTTCGATCTCAAAAAAGAGCTTGTCAAGTTTCAAGGAGCCTTTTTACTAGATGCTCTTTTAGCACTGGCTGTGCGTAAAATCCTCTTTTTCGATACACCTTATGAGCGTATCAACGACTTTTTCATAGATCCTCACAAACAAGAAGAATTTACTGACGCTTTAGGAAGAGTCTGGGTCGATGATAGCAAAGCCACCAATATTGATGCTACCATAGAGGCGATCAAACGCTATCAGACGAGAAAAATCTACCTCATCTTAGGAGGTGATAACAAAGGGGTGAGTTTGGAGCCACTCTTCGCCCATATCCGCGACGCCAAAGTCTACGCCATAGGCAAAGCAGCGGACGAGATCGAAGCTCTATGCAAACAATATGACATCCCCTGTGTCAAATCCTACCAACTCAAAAATGCGGTAGAAGCTATCAAAAAAGAGCTCACAAAAAACGAAGTCGCCCTGCTCTCTCCCGCATGTGCCAGCCTCGATCAGTTTCGCAGCTACAAGGAGCGTGGAGAGCTATTCAAACAATATATTTTAAGCTGAATTTTATAATTTGTCGGTATAATTTCACTCATCAATAAGGCCAGGTAGCTCAGTCGGTAGAGCAAGGGACTGAAAATCCCTGTGTCGGCGGTTCGATTCCGCCCCTGGCCACCACTTCTACACTCGATAAGCCCTCATCGCTTTTCCATCCACCAAAAGTCGCAACGAAGCGATATCTTGCTCTTTCATTCTAATAAGCCGCATGCGGCGGGGTTTGATCGTGTATGTTTTGCCTTCTGCTTCCAATTCAACGCTTCTGTCATAGAGATTGAGAACCCAAAAAGCGTTTTCGCCAAAACCGATCCTTTTATTGCCCTCCCCTTTTTTCGTAGCGAAACTCTCCAATATCACCAGATCTCGAATAGGCGGCATAGAAGCGAGATCGAAAAAGGCGACTACGTCGATATTGTCTTGTGTATGTTTGTTGTGATAGCGATAAAATTTTCGTTTTTGCTCTATCGTCTCAATTGTTTTTCCTTTGGCGAATCGCCGGATATGCTCGCTAAAATAGGCTTCGCTCCTACGAGGCCGGATGAACTTTCCTACAAATTCTCGCATCGCCCATAGCTCGTTTTTAAAGCGCAACCGCTCCAGATGAAGCTCCATCTTTCGAGCAAGCCGCAGCACCCTTTTTTTCGTATGAAAACTCACGTACCTCTCCACATATCGGCGCCATATCTTTTGCACCCGCCCCAACAAAAAAGAGACCGCGCTCTCTAACTTTTGGTAAAAAAGGGTTATAGGCTTTCCTATGTATGGGATTTTCTCCACCTTCTCGATTACCCAAGCCAAAGCGAAAATCTGAAGTATAGGAGCGAACCACGAAGCGACGAAAAGATCGTAGAGCAGCGCCCACAAGCGATCCGCTACGATCCAGACAAACTTGAAAAAAGCGATGACAAAAGCTTTTATCTCCGCGTAGAAGAGCAGATGGCTCAAAATATCCATAGCGGCGGCGCCGTAAAGTAGGATCGATACTGGAACGACGACATACAAAAGGCGTTTGATTTTCTCTTTGAAATTGAGTGAGAGAAAAAAACGCATGTACCCTATCATCGGCTTTTTAATGGGCCAAACGATATGTTCGTCGATCCATTTGGAGATGTAGTTGTCGATGATAAAGCGCTTTATGCCCACCCCAAGGGCCTTAGCCAAAGTCAAAGTCTTGATATAGAGCCAAAGTTTTTTCGCCGAGGCTTTGAGAAAGGAGAGCGTCTTTGACTTCACTACCGCAAAGGCCAGCAAAACATACGAAAACCATGCGTCGAAAAAATAGACGCCGGCAGCAAAAAGCAGGAGTCCCAGTATCGCATAGGCGCTTTTATGAACTTTGCTCATCGCTTCTTTTAAAGAGGGACTTGATACTCTTGTATATCTTTCGAAGCTCACCCTTCGGAAGGCGCGAGATGTACTCTTTTATGGAGGCCTTCATGGCTGCAAGGCACCGCTTGACGCTTTTGTAGAGTTCAGTCGATTTTATCCATTCGTAAAAATAGATGGTCTTTTCATAAAGAAAAGAGAACCATGCGATTTGGAGAAGTTTCGATTTGGTTTGGGCGAAAAACCAAAAAGAAAATGCAGCCATAAGCACTTTGAGAAGATACAATATGGCTCCCACAAAAGGATTGACCAATAGCGCCACGGGAGCCGCGGCCAGTCCAAAGCCTTCCGCCGTCAACAAAGAGCCTGCGAATATTACAAAAGCCGTCGTGGCGGACAAAGAGTCGATAAGAGCTATCACCCTTTGGCCGATGCGCTTTTCAATCCACTCCCGCACCGGGACAATCAGCCGCTCCCATACGAGCTCTTCGAAAAAGACGTAAAAAAGTACCAGTAAAGTTTCGATAAAGAGGATAAAAGGGCGAAAGATTTTCAAGGGATTTCCTATTTTTACTCTCTATTGTAGCAAAAAAAGAGTCGTGGCGTGCCCGGCAGGATTCGAACCTGCGACCTTCAGAACCGCAATCTTAAGGCACAATTAAGCTTAAGATGGATATAGTTGGATAATAGCGTATTTACGGGGCTTCCATATTTCTTATGAATTGCTTAAAATGGCACTTGATGGATAGAAAGGGGACACCCATTGCAAACCTTAAATGATAAATCGGGTTGATAGATGGCAATCGACAAAGCAGAATTTGAACTTATAGCTCAAAACTTATACATCCAAAAAGACTACTCCAAAAACAAGCCCACAAAGTTCCTTTTCGACTTCAAACACTTAAACAGACGTTACCGCAAAGTCATAACCATAGACCGCCTTGCATGGGACAAGCGCCAGCGCATCGAGGAGGCCAAAAAACTCCTTGCAACCTATAAGGATGAGGTAAAGCAGGGCAAAGCTCCAACCAAAGCGCTCACCATAGAGCAGCTGTGGCACCACTACTACAAAACGCTGGACCCCAAAAAGAAGTGGACCTACCAGCAACAGCACAACTACAAAAACTACGCGGCTCCCTATATCGGTTCAATGAAGGTAAGAGATGTCAAACCGCTCCACATCGACGACCTCATCGCCAAGCTTCGCCAAAAAGGACTCAAGCCACGAACGCAAAAGCTGGCTCTCAACGTTCTCAAACCACTCTATCGCTTCGCACTCGTCAACCAATTGGCAGACGAAGACCCTGCCCGCTTCATCACCATTAAAATCCCTCCTCAAAAGAAAATCGTCATAAACGCCAGCGACAAACTGCGTAAAGTCTATAACGCTATCACCACCATTTTCAAAGACGATCCTTACTACCAGGCGCTCTTTCTCTTTGGCTTCACGGGCAGACGAAAAAGCGAAGTTTTAACGCTCAAGTGGGCCAACATCGATCTCATCAACGGCTACTACTGGCTCGACCACTCCAAATCCAACCAGCATCAGCGCTACAGCCTTCCTAATAGTATAAAAGAGCTTTTAATCGATATACCTGATGGCGATAAGAACGGCTACGTTTTCAAATCGCCACTCAACCCAAAAACGCACCTCAAAGAGTTTCGCGCACAAATGAGAAGGCTCAAGGAGTATACCGGCATAGAGGAGCTTACATTCCACTACCTACGCAACATCCTGGTATCAGCACTGGCCGAAAAAGGCCTTGATACGCCATACCTTAGCGGCGTGCTTGGCCATACGGATATTACCACCATAAACAAATATCTCACCAACAATACGCTCAAGTCGAGTCAAGAGGCCTACAAACTCATCGATGAGGTAGTGGGGACACCGATAGGGTAGAAAGGGTAGTCTTGGAGACGGTCAACAAGCCCCGCAAACCATCAGAAACAAAAAAATGTATCGACGCTCTTTTTACCGAACTTGAGCAGGTAATAGACAATGATGATTTTCAAGTCTTTAAAGATAGATTTCTTGACATTTTGCCTGAACACTACCATAACATCGATCATATGAGAATAGCCCATTTTATATCTTCGCTTGGGGCATATATTCGAAAGCAGAAAATCAAACAGGAAATCATCCAACGGGAAGGAACAAGCAAATCCTTTTTCGAATA
>PUXX01000086.1 GCA_009659895.1 Campylobacterota bacterium | reverse complement strand
ATCGATCACCCACACCCTCTTGATATCCTTATCGAACAAAAAGTGGTAGTATCTGCCAAGCTCTTTGTGGTAGACCTTGGCCCTATCGAGCTTATAGCAAGCCTCCAGTCCCAAGCGAAGGGCCCTTTTTGGCGCTTTTTTAAGCGCCCTTTTCAAAGAGTCTCCCTCGATATACTCCATCACCACATAATCACTTCCAAAATCATAGAGCTTTGGGGTGAGTCCAAGAGGCTCCAAATAGCGCAAAAACTCGATCTCTTTTTGGATGGTGTTGGGCTTGCCGGGTCGCAGGCGCTTCAAAATCGCCCTCTTGCCGTAGTAGTCGATGAGATAGATCTCGCCTCTATTGCCCTCAAATATCTTTTGCAATCTCTTTGAGCCTTTCTACTTGAAGTCCCATCGCCGTGGACTCTTTGCCTTTGACCTCTTTGATATACTTCTTGCAAAACCCCTCCACCATACAAGCTCCCGCTTTCCCTCTCCACTCCCCGCTTTTGAGGTAGTTTCGCAGATCCTCCTCCTCAAAGGGCTCGAAAATGTAGCTTGTGGTATCGAGGTCTTCGATGGTGCGTTCTTTATCCTTGTAGATCATGCAGGTGATGATATCGACCTTGTTGCCGCTTTGCTTGCGCAAGATATCCAAAGCCTCCGCCTCGTCTTTGGCCTTGCGCAAAATCTCCCCGTTGGCCGTCACCACCGTATCGGCGGCGACGATCGGGATATCCAAGCCATACTTTTTGACCGCCTCGTCCATCTTGCCTCTGGCCACGGCACAGACGAACTCTTTTGGATCTTTGAAGCGTTCCAACAACGCCTCTTCGTCGAACTCCACCGGGCTTTGAACGAACTTAATCCCGGCATCTTTCAAGAGCCTGGCTCTAGTCTGGCTTCCACTGGCAAGCCGTATCATCCTATCTTTTTATCCCCGCAGTTACCTGTGATACAGCTCCCTCCGGGCTTATGGCGCAGATCGGGGATATTGAGCACCCCTCGTAAGATGGTCTCGACCGTGGCGTTTTGTGTGCCAAAGACCTCCTTAAGATACTCATGAGCCTTCATGGGATCGACATGATCGCCGCAGGTAAAGACATCCACCGCCGCAAAGCCATATTCGGGCCATGTATGGATAGTCAGATGCGATTCGCTAATGACCACCACGCCGCTCACCCCATAGGGCTCAAATCTATGAAACGACTTACCAATCACCGTCGCTCCGGCGATCTGGGCGGCCTTCACCAAGGCTTCTTCGACCTTTTGCACGTCGTTGATAGCGTTCTCGTCGCATCGATAATACTCCGCCAACAGATGTTTTCCAAGTGATTTCATCGACAATCCTTACAATCGAGTTGATATTTTTGGCATACCTTATCAAACAACTTTACCGCCAAATCCAAGCCCCTCTCTATTCCCTCCTTGGAAGGGAGCTCATAGACCACGTTGGGATAACGCTCATCTTTGAAGTAGCTATTCATCTCCAACAAAACATCCTCGTCCAAAGGACCTATCTCATCTTTTACCGCTTCGTAAAGCTCAACTAAATCGTGAATTTTTAAAATTTTTTTATTATGGTAAGCTAAAATTGTTTTAAAAAGTTTTTCTAAAGCATAATGGAGCTCTACGCCAATTACATCAGTATAAAAATCATTTTTAAATAACAGCTGAGCGGCTTTAAGATTTCGACAAGCTTTTGTGATCCACTCGTTGGCATAGGTTCTATTTGGCATAGATCACTTTTCCTTTAGAAAAGACCTCTTCATAGAATTGATCCTTGACCTTCTTGAGCCGAAATTCCACATTTTGAGGCGTATCGACAAAGATATCGAAAGGAGATCGAATATCTCGAAGCAGTTTTCTTGCCTTCACCTCAAAAGCTCTTCTCTCACCAATTCCCTCTTTGACGATAAAAATATCCACATCGCTTAGCTCCTTTGGCTCTCCGTAGGCATAGGAGCCAAAAAGGATAATCTTTTGAGGTTCCAGCACCTTCAAGCGATCGACCACCTCCGCAATCAAATCCATCAAAACCCCCGCAACACAAGCCCGAAATAAAGAGCCAATATGCCCAAGAAGATATTGAGCGGGAGCAGGTATTTTGGAATGGGTGCGAGATATTTCTTGGCCATGAGGTAATTCGCACTTAGATAGTAGCTTTGGGCCTTGAAGCGCAGCCACACCATCACAGCATAATTGATCGTCATCACAAGCCAGATAGCCTCCTTGACATGGACGACGACGCTTAGATCGGTATGGCCCCGAAAGCCAAAGACATGGGCCATATAGAGCCCCGTAGCGATGAGCAAAAGGATAAAGGGCAGCACCAGCGCAAAGAGCCGCCCGGTAATCTCCAAGATTCTGGCAAGCCTGATCTGATCGTCACTAATATTTTGCAAACTTGGATGCACCGCGAAGCGAATGGCGATCATCCCACCGACCCACACGATCGCTCCAAGCACGTGAAAAAAGATCACATAGATAAGTAGTCCGCTCATTGTAGCTCCTCTTTGGCAAATGCGAGCGCCGCTTCTTTGGCTTCTTGAATTTTCTCCGGCTCTTTTCCTCCGGCTTGTGCGAAGTCGGGCCTTCCGCCTCCACCTCCGCCTACGACGGGAGCTACTTTTTTGACCCAATCTCCAGCCTTCAAGCCCACACCCTTGGCGCCGGAGGCGATGAGCACCTTGTCGCCCTTTTTTTGAAAGAGCATAACGGCTACTTTGTCGTGGGCGTTTTTGAGATCGTCGATGATTTTTTTGATATCTCCGGCCTCAATCTCATCAACGACCACCTTCACACCGCCTATCTCGTAGCTTCTTAGCTCCTTTTGGCTCACTTTCGAGGCGTTTTTGAGCTCCTCCTTGAGCTCTTTGACCTCTTTTTTGAGCTTCTTGATGCCTTGGAGCAGGTCTTTGTTCTTGACCTCCTCTTGGGCTGCCGTAAGCTCCTCTCTCCACCCTTTCGCAAGCTCTACCGCGCTCATGCCGCAAACCGCCTCGATTCGCCTCACACCACTGCTGACACCAGACTCCTTGGTGATGAAGAAGCTTCCAATCTCCGCCGTATTTTTCACATGTGTCCCGCCGCACAGCTCCACGCTCACATCACCAAACTCCACGACTCGTACCACATCGCCGTATTTCTCCCCAAAGAGCGCCATAGCGCCCTTCTCTTTGGCCTTCTCAAGAGGCAGCTCCTCCACCCTCGCTTCAATCCCTTGGGCTATCACCTCGTTGACGAAGTTTTCGATATTTTGCAGCTCTTGGGTAGTGAGCGGCTTTGGATGGGAGAAGTCAAAGCGCAGCCTCTTCGCCTCCACCAGGCTTCCTTGCTGCGTTACATGCTCTCCCAAAAGCTGTCTCAACGCTGAGTGCAAAATATGGGTAGCGGAGTGGTGCTTGGCGATCTCTCGTCTGGACTTATCGACGATGGCCTCCACAGCTTCGTCCACTCTCACCTCATTCACCGCTTCGATTTGGCTGAGATTAAGATCAAAAAACTTCTTCGTATCCAACACATGGGCAATCACGTCGCCCTCATACTCTCTTAGCTCCCCTCTATCGCCTACCTGCCCGCCGCTCTCGGCGTAAAAGGGCGTGCGCTCCAACAGCACCCACCCTTTTTGCCCGGGGGCTAAAGCCTCCACTTTTTTGAAGTCCTCGTCCAAGATACCAAGAATGATAGTATGGCTTTTGAGAGTCTCGTAGCCCACAAACTCATTCTTTAGCCCCAAAAGCTCTTTGAAATCTCCGCTTAGAGCCGCATCGCCGCTCCCTTTCCACGCGGCTTTGGCTCTTTCTCTTTGCTCTCTCATCAGCTCCTCGAAGCGCTCCTTATCAAGCTCCAAGCCCTTTTCTCGTAGCATATCCTCGGTCAAATCCAAAGGAAAGCCGTAAGTATCGTAGAGCCTGAAGGCCACATCGCCGCTAAAGATCTTCTTTGTCTTGGCAAGCTCCTCCTCAAAAAGGCGCATCCCAGCTTCAATCGTTTGATAGAAGCGCTCCTCTTCGGCTCTTATCTGCTCTTTGATAGTAGGGAGCTTCTCTTTTAAATAGCCATAATGCCCTCCCATCAACTCAGCCACCACGTCGGCCAGGCGATACATGAAAGGGTTTTTGAGCCCCAGCAAAAATCCGTGGCGCACTCCTCTGCGAAGGATACGGCGCAAGACGTAGCCTCTGCCCTCATTACTAAACATCACCCCTTGCGCAAGCAAGAAGCTCACGGCCCGGATATGATCGGCGATGACTCGAAAACTGGCTCCCTCTTTATACTCATATCTTTTTTGGGCAAGTTCGCTAATCGCCTCGATGATTGGCATAAAAAGGGAGCTGTCGTAGTTGCTGAGCACCCCCTCTTTGATAGCGGTGATACGCTCAAGCCCCATGCCCGTATCGATGCTAGGCTTCGGTAATGGCAGCAGCTCTCCGGCTTCGTTTCTCTCATACTGCATAAAAACAAGGTTCCAAATTTCTAAAAAGCGATCCCCATCACCTCCCAGATAGTCTTCGGGGCCATTGAAGTGCTCTTCGCCTTGATCGTAGAATATCTCGCTGCACGGCCCGCAAGGCCCCGTATCCCCCATCTGCCAAAAGTTGTCCTTATCCCCAAAGCGCTTGATCCGATCAGGGCTTACATGCTTGGTCCATATTTTGGCCGCCTCGTCATCGCTCTCGTGCACCGTGATCCAGAGCCGATCCTTTGGGAGCTCCAGCACTTCTGTTACGAACTCCCAGGCAAAATCGATAGCCTCTTCTTTGAAATAATCCCCGAAGCTAAAGTTGCCAAGCATCTCAAAAAAGGTGTGGTGTCTGGCGGTATAGCCGACATTTTCAAGGTCATTGTGTTTTCCCCCGGCTCTGATACAGGTCTGACAGCTGGTGGCTCTTGGCGAGGGAGCTGGCATCTCGCCGGTAAAAATTTTTTTAAAAGGAACCATCCCGGCGTTGGTAAAAAGGAGTGTGGGATCTTCTGGCACCAGCGGGGCACTGGGATAGACCGTGTGGTTTTTGCTCTTGAAATAGTCCAAAAAAGCTTTTCGAATATCCATCTAAAATCCTCGGTAAATTTTTATAGATATTGTACCAAATTACTCCCCAGAGCTTGTGGGGTGAAGATATCCTTCATTGATCAGCTCCAAAACGATATCGCGAAAGACGGGCACGGCCGTCTGGGAGGCGAAGTAGCGGCTCTTTGGCTCTATGACCGTCACACCTATAGTGTAGCGACTTTGATCGTCATTGGCAAACCCAAAAAAGGAGCTGTTGTAGCGGCGCACATACCGTCCACCCACAGCCATATGAGCGGTGCCGGTCTTGCCTCCGATCTCAAGTCCCTCGATCTTCGCCACAGTTCCCGTCCCTTTTTGGACCACCTTTTTGAGGATGTTGCGCATGATCGCTGCAGTCTTGGTGGATATGACCTGCTCCTTTTTGCCTCCTTTTAGAGCGATCCGCTTGCCGTTTGGCTGACTCAAAAAATCAGCGATTCTGGGCGTAAGCAAAAAGCCGTCGCTGTTGAAAACATTGTAGGCGTTGAGCAACTGCATAAAAGTAGCGGTCATCCCATACCCATAGCCCACGGTGGCCTTGTAGATTTCGCTTTTGAAGCGATAGATCGCCGGAATCGATCCTGTATGCTCATACGGCAGATCGATCCCCGTCTTTTTGGTAAAGCCAAACTTTTGCAGGTCGTTGTAAAAGATGGTATAGGGAAGCCTTTGAGCCAGCTGAGCTATACCGATATTGCTAGAATAGACGATGACATTTTCGGCGCTGAGCCAGTCAAACTTATGCTCATCGGTTATAGGTTTTTTTCCAAGCATGTAGCGCCCGTTGTAGCCTCGAATCACCTCCAAAGGGGAGACTAGATTGTGCTCTAAGAGCATGGCGAATGTGATCGGCTTCATCACCGATCCTGGCTCAAAGGTATATTCGACAAATTTGGCATTTAAAGCGTCGTAGTCTCTTTTTCTGATTCGCTTAGGATCGTAGCGGTTGGATGAGGCGATAGCCAAGATCTTGCCACTGCGCGCATCCATCACCGCAGCGATGATCTCTTTGGCATCTAGATCTTCACGATGGGTATCTAAGATATTCTCTAAGCTTTTTTGCAAGAGCATGTTGACGTTGAGATGGACATTGTAGCCATCGATACGCTTTTTTATAAGGGCCTCTTTGTTGAGGATGATGTTGTTGCCGATATCTCGCTTTCCTTTGATGATCCCATCTTGCCTTGGAGCGATCTTGTCTTCGTAGTATCTCTCCAATCCCTTGACACCGACGATGGTAGTGTAAGTTCCTATCTCCTTTTTGCGGTTGTAACCAATCACGGGCGTAAGGATATCGTGATAGGGGAAGACCCTGGTCTCTCCACTCTCCATGATCGTCAGCCCTTGTTTGATCACCCTGTTGCCTATTTTGTAGGGGATAAACATATCCATTTGATAGAGTTTTCTCGACAAGATCTTCAGCTGATAGGCCGTTTTTGTGTCGATATTGTACGACAGCGTCACATAGCCTCTTTTGCTTCTTAGGATCTTGCGCACACGTTTTTGAGGAATACCACTATAGATGGAGAAGAGCTTGATGAAAAGCTCTCTTTTTTTCGGATCGATACAGCGTGTATCAGCCTCTACTTTGTAGAGTTTGTTGGAGTAGGCCACCTGGTAGCCATCGGCACTCACTATCGCTCCACGTATGGCTCTGTTTTTGTCCTGGGCGATGAGGGAAGGGAGCTTGCGATCTTCGATGATGATCTTGAGCGCCATCACCAAAAAGAGCAAGAACCCCAAAGTAAAAAGTATGAAAAAGATAGCGATCTTGAAGGCTCTATTTGAGGTATCCATAAATACTTTTTGCTTAAATGTTTTTTTGGCTTAATGTGGATAAAATAATACTCCTAAAGGGATAAATATTGACTTAAAAGAGTTCCATGGTAGACAAAAAGCTTTTCTTCACCGCTGTGGCGATCATGACCCTAAGCATCCTGACAGCTTACTCATTGACCGTATATACCACGCTGTTTTTCAAATATGATCAGTTCCATTTTTTCATTCGGCAGATGCTCTTCGCTTTTGCGGCTATTTTGATCATGTGGGGGGTATCTAGACTCGATCCCGATCGATGGGGCGTCAAACTGGGGCTTGGGATTTTTCTATTCTTTTTTGGTTTGATGCTGGCTATGAACTTTTTGCCCTCATCTTTAGTTACCGCCGTAGGAGGAGCGAAGCGGTGGATCAAGTTCCCCTTCTTCTCCCTGGCTCCTGTGGAGTTTTTCAAAATAGGATTTGTCTTTTTCTTGGCCTGGAGCTTTTCTAGAAAGTTCCAGTCTCAAGATCCAAGAGGGCTTTGGCATGAGATCAAGCTCATCACACCCTATATCTTCATCTTTTTAGTCGCGGCTCTTTCTATCGCTATTTTTCAAAACGATATAGGTCAGGTGATGGTACTAGGACTCACCTTCGCCTTCATGCTGGTCTTTGCCGGACGCAGCATGAAGCTCTTTTTCATCTTGATCTCTTTGGCCGCCACCCTCTTTGTGGTCTTTGTCTCCATCTCCGATCACCGCATAGCCCGGATCAAGATGTGGTGGGCGAGTGCCCAAAACTACATCCTCTCCTATCTCCCGGGCTGGATGGCCCAAGAGCTCAAGCTCGACAACGCCCAGGAGTCCTACCAGATCATGCACTCCCTCAACGCCATCCACAACGGCGGTATCCTAGGTCAAGGCCTAGGCAACGGAGAGCTCAAGCTTGGATTTTTAAGCGAGGTCCATACCGATTTCGTCCTCTCAGGCTTTACCGAGGAGCTGGGATTTTTGGGACTGAGCATCTTGATGGGGGCCTATCTTTTCTTGCTCTTTCGCCTCTTCAAAGCGGCCAACCACAGCGCCGATCGCACCGCCTATCTCTTTAGTCTAGGAATCGCCATGCTCATAGGGTTTTCCCTCCTCATCAACGCCTACGGCATCAGCAGCATCATCCCCATCAAAGGGATCGCCGTACCGATGCTCAGCTACGGTGGAAGCTCCATGCTAGCGACCGGACTGGCTTTGGGGATGGTCTTGATGCTCACCAAAAAGCGATCCTCATGAAGATTCTCATCACAGGCGGCGGCACAGGAGGCCACCTAGCCATCGCCAAAGCCTTAGGCCAAGAGCTCAAAGAGATGGGAGTAGATCTGATCTATGTAGGATCCCTGTCGGGACAAGATCGGGAGTGGTTTGGAAAAAGTGAGCTTTTTTGCGAGCGCTACTTCCTCCCCTCCCAAGGAGTAGTCGATAAAAAAGGGATAGCCAAAGTAGCAGCCCTGGGCCAGATCCTCAAAAGCAGCCTCTCCATCATGCCAAAGATCAAAGAGGCTAGAGCCGTCATCAGTGTAGGAGGCTTTTCGGCTGCGCCTGCTTCTTTTGGCGCTCTTTTAGCCTCACGCCCGCTCTTCATCCATGAGCAAAATGCCCATATCGGTACGCTCAATCGCATCTTCAAACCCTTTGCCAAGCGCTTTTTTAGCTCTTTTGAGCCCCCCTTCGATCCCTACCCCATCGCCAAAAAGTTTTTCCAAAACGCCCGTCCAAGACAGACAATCAAGAGCATAATCTTTCTAGGTGGCAGTCAGGGAGCTAGAGCTATCAATGAGTTCGCTTTGCAAGTAGCTCCGATTCTTCATCAAAAGGGGATCTCCATCATCCATCAAACAGGCAAAAGCGAATACTCCAAGATCCGCAAAGCCTACGCAGATCTTGGAATCGAAGCAGATATATTCGCCTTTAGCCCATCGATCGATCAAAAGATCGCCAAAGCGGACTTCGCCATCAGTCGTGCGGGAGCCAGCACCGCATGGGAGCTTGCCGCCAACGGTCTGCCAGCCCTCTTCGTCCCATACCCTTTCGCAGCAGGTGACCACCAGTATCACAACGCTCGCTACTTTGTCGACAAAGGCGCCGCTTTGGTAGAGCGCCAATCAGATCTGAGTCCCAAAAGCCTCCATAAGATCTTTTCGGCTGATATCACCGCCATGAGCCACAATCTGCTAAGCCTGGCCAGGCCCGATGGTGCTAGGATCTTGGCTCAAGAAATCCTAAAGAGTCTATAGCCAGATGTTGTCGATGAGTCTTGTTTGACCCACATACGCCGCGACCAAGATGATGGTATTGCCAAACTCCACCTTATCGATTTTATTGAAGTTGCGATCGACAATCTCCACATACTCCACATCCAACGGCTCCAAGATCTTTAGCATCTCCTCCTTGATCTTTTGAGCATCTCTTTGGCCACTTTGGGCCAGCTTGGCGCCACGTTTGAGCGACTTTGAGATCAACAGGGCCTTTTGACGCTCTTGGGGAGTGAGGTAGACGTTGCGACTGCTTAGAGCCAGACCGTCTCGATCTCGGATAATCTCACAAGGAACGATCCCGATATCCCAAAAAAAATCCCTCACCATCTTTTGGATCAAGTAGAGCTGCTGAGCATCCTTCTTACCAAAATAGGCCCTTGTTGGCCGCACAATATGAAAGAGCTTGTTGACGACTCTCAAAACCCCGTCGAAATGTCCGGGACGAAAGTGACCTTCTAGGATATACCCTTTTTGTCTTGGGGCTTGTACGAGGACCTCATCCTCATGATAGATATCCTCTTTTTGAGGCATGAAGAGCAGATCCACACCCGCCAACTCACAGATCTTCTTGTCTGCATCATACCGTCTAGGATACTTTTCAAAATCCTCTCCCGGAAGAAACTGGGTGGGATTGACAAAGATAGAGACTATTGTATGGTCATTTTCTTTGACACTTCGCTCAATGAGGCTAAGATGCCCTTTATGGAGAGCTCCCATGGTAGGGACAAACCCCACGCTGCCTTGAAATTTGGCTCTATATTCTTGTAGCTCCTGAGGAGATCGTACCACCTGCATCACAAGACCTTTTGATATAATTTTGATACTATTTTATCCAAAAATGAGGAGAGAGCCCTTGGATAGTTACGAATATAGCGAACTTCTAAAGAAGTTGGAGCAAAAAATCCAAAATATCCGCAACATCGTCAAACCCCAAGAGATCAAAAAACGTATCGAGGAGATCGAACGGCTCGAAAACGATCCCTCTTTTTGGAATGACGCAAAAAAGGCTGGTGAGATCCAAAAAGAGAAAAACCGCCTCCTTCGCCTCTATGAAAAATTTGAAGAAGCAAGAAGAGGGGTAGAAGATGCCAAGGAGCTCTTTGAGATGGCTAGCGAAGAGGAGGATAGCGAAACACTCCAGATGCTCTTTGACGAAGGTCCCCAGCTGGAGCAAAAAGTGGGCAAAGTGGAGATAGAGACGATGCTCAGCGGTGAAAACGACGACAAGAACGCCATCGTCTCTATCCATCCAGGAGCCGGTGGCACCGAGAGCCAGGACTGGGCTTCGATCCTGTATCGCATGTATCTTCGATGGGCAGAGCGCCATGGCTTTAAAGTGGAGCTCCTGGACTACCAAGAAGGGGATGAAGCGGGCATCAAAGATGTCAGCTTCATCATCAAAGGCGAAAACGCCTACGGCTACCTCAAAACCGAAAATGGCATCCACCGCCTGGTGCGCATCAGCCCCTTTGACTCCAACGCCCGTCGCCACACTTCCTTCGCCTCGGTCATGGTCAGCCCAGAGGTGGACGACGATATCGACATCGTCATCGAAGACAAAGATATAAGAGTCGATACCTATCGAGCCAGTGGAGCGGGGGGCCAGCACGTCAACAAGACCGATTCAGCCATCCGGATCACCCACATCCCCACCGGCATCGTGGTCCAGTGCCAAAGTGATAGGAGTCAGCACAAAAACAGAGCCACCGCCATGAAGATGCTCAAGTCCCGCCTCTATGAGCTTGAGCTCGAAAAGCGAAAAGCCGAAGAGGAGGGGATCGAAAAGAGCGATATTGGCTGGGGACATCAGATCAGAAGCTACGTTCTAGCCCCATACCAGCAGGTCAAGGACAACCGCAGCAACAAAGCCTACTCCAATGTCGAGGCGATCTTGGATGGGGATATCGACAAAATCATCGAAGATGTACTCATAGCCGAAGCTTCCAAGGAGCAGAGCTCTTAAGTTCATTTTGATTTATCATACCCTTCACTTCAACTTCACAAAATCGACCCAAGACTACCAAATAGCGCAAAGATGGGGGCAAAAGCCCCTATTTTAAGATCACTTTCAGTTATACACAGATACCATAAGCTTATTAGCGAAGTAAATGGCTATTTTTTTCGCTTTTATCATGAAATATAATGAAAGGAGAATATATGGCCCCCTCTGAGATCTTGGGCGTGGTTTATGGAGCCTTGATGGTGGTCTCTGCCCTTCTTTGGCTTGGCTTCAACCTCAAAAAAAGCTAATCCCCATCATTTGATGGGAATTAGCCTTCTCTCTTCTAGTTTGTAGACCCTGTCACACCTTTTTGCCAGATCCAGATCATGCGTAACCAAAAAGAGTCCAGCCCCCATTGTATCGATATACTCAAAGACCTTCTCCATCACCTCAGAGGCGGTCTTTTGATCGAGATTGCCTGTGGGCTCGTCGGCGAAGAGAAGCTTCGGCCTTTTGGTCAAGACTCTAGCGATACTGACTCTTTGCTGCTCCCCACCGCTAAGCTGGGTGACCTTCTTATGAATTACCCGCTCTATCCCAAAGGCCCTAAGCAGCTCAAAATCGATCTGAGTCTGAGCCAAAAGAGCGGCCACTTCGATATTCTCCAAAGCGCTAAAACCTTTAAAAAGATAATGAGACTGAAAGACGATTCCTATCTTCTTGCGCCGAATAGGAAGAAGCTCTCTATGGTCTTTATGGTAGATATCTTTGCCAAAAAGCTCCACGCTGCCCCTTTGAGGTGGCAAAAGGGTACTCAAAATATGCAATAGGGTCGATTTGCCACTCCCGCTCACCCCAACCACCGCTATGGACTCTCTCTCATCCAGACTCAAGGAGATATCTTCTAAGAGGGGATAATCAAAACTATGAAAGATATGGGTAGCTTGCAGGAGTTTCATAATGGGCTCTTTGGGTAGTGAGGGGCAAGACCCTCACATATTGGATTCTATGCTCACTTCATCTGAGCAGCAACTTCGGCAGCGAAATCCTCCTGTTTCTTCTCGATTCCTTCGCCAAGCTCATATCGGATGAATCCGATGATCTTCGCACTGCCTCCAGCAGCTTTCGCCGCTTCGTCGATCACCTGTTTGACGCTCTTTTTGTCATCCTTGACGAATTTTTGTCCAAGAAGCGTGTTCTCTTCGATAAATTTCTTGATCTTTCCAGGAATGATCTTTTCGATGATATTCGCAGGCTTGCCCTCTTTTTCAAGTTGAGCAGCAGCGATCTCTTTTTCTTTTTCGATCACTTCGGCTGGAATAGAGGCCTCGTCGAGATATTTTGGATTCATCGCCGCGATATGCATGGCCACATCTTTGAGAAGATCCTTGATAGCCTCGCAAACCTCCTCTTTGTCACATGTTGCAGCCACGATGACGCCGATTTTTCCGCCCATATGGAGATAGCCGTTGACCACTCCAGGACCCTCGACACAGATACGATCGAATCGTCGCACGACGATGTTTTCACCGATTTTGGCGATTTCGGCTTTCATATACTCCTCAAAAACCGCTCCGTCGATAGTAGTTTTATAGAGCTCCTCGACGCTCTCCACTCCAGCTTGAGCGATATGGCCCTTGACCTTTTCCACAAGGGCCTTGAAGTTTTCGTTTTGCGCGACGAAATCGGTCTCTGAGTTGACTTCGACGATAGTGGCGCATTTGTGATCTGGACTCACCTCTACGGCGATTGTCCCTTCGCTGGCTACTCGATCGGCTTTTTTGGCGGCTTTGGCGATCCCTTTTTTGCGTAGGATCTCGATCGCCTTATCCATATCACCGCCAGCTTCTTGCAACGCCTTCTTACAATCCATCATCCCAGCGCCGGTGCGCTCTCGAAGCTCCTTTACCTGTGCAGCACTAATCGCCATTACTTCTCCTCCTCTTTTCCTTCTTGGGATTCCTCTTGAGCAGCCTCTTCGGCTTCACCTTCGGCTACCGCCTCTTCGATGATCTCCTTTTTCTCCTCCTCGGTCGCAGGGGCTACCTCTTCGCTCTCTTCACCCTCCATCTCCTGCTCTCGAAGCTCTTTTCCTTCGATGATAGCGTCAGCAATCTCTCTACAAAAGAGCTGGATACTTCGAATAGCGTCGTCGTTGCCTGGGATCGGATAGTCGATGAGATCTGGATCGCAGTTGGTATCAAGAGGCGCCACGATTGGAATAGCAAGCTTGTTCCCCTCTTTGACGGCGATATGTTCTCGTACGGCGTCGATGATGAAAAGCATATCAGGAAGTTTTTTCATATCTCGGATACCGCCAAGGAAGTTTTCAAGTTTCTCTTTTTTTCTGCGCAGCATCAACGCCTCTTTTTTGGTCAAAAGCTCCATCTGGCCGCTCTTTTCCATCTCTTCGATCACTTCAAGCTTTCTTATAGATTTTCGAATGGTATTGAAGTTTGTGAGCGTCCCACCAAGCCATCTGGAGTTGACATAGGGCATCCCGCATCGCTTGGCATGCTCCTCGATAGCGTTTTTAGCCTGTTTTTTCGTTCCTACGAACAAAATGGTCTTACCATCTTTGGCTGCGTCTCGCACGACATTGTAGGTATAGCGAAAATATCGTAGTGTCTTTTGAAGGTCGATGATGTGGATATTCTTTCGTACACCAAAGATAAAAGGCTTCATCTTTGGATTCCATCGACGTGTCTGGTGACCGAAGTGCACACCGCACTCAAGCAGATCTTTCATTGTTACCATATAGGCTCCTTGTTTGGTTTAGGTTTATGCCTCCGCGCTCATCAACGAGACTCTCTCGCAACCCGTCAAGGATTAGCGCGTGTGGAGTAAAAGGCGCCGTATTTTACACAATAGCGCCTTAAAATTTTATTAGGATTTTTGCTGAAGCTCCTTGAGCTTTTCCAAGACCTTCTCTACATGCCCTTTGACCCGCACTTTGGGCCAGACGGCTGCCACTTTGCCCTCAGGATCGATAAGATAGGTGGTGCGAATGACCCCTTCATACTCTTTGCCATACATCTTCTTGATCCCCCAGGCTCCGTACTTTTTGAGTACATCTTTATTGGGATCACACAAGAGCGTCACCTTGAGCCCCTTTTTTTCGATAAATTTTTTATGGCTCTCGCAACTATCGGGACTCACACCAAGGACCACGGCTCCTAGCTTCTCAAACTCCTCTAAATGAGCCGTAAAATCCAAAGCTTCCGTAGTACAACCAGGAGTATTGTCTTTGGGATAGAAATAGAGCACTACCCATTTTCCCCTAAGATCCTTGAGACATATCTCTGTTTCATCCGGGTTTGGGAGACAAAATTCCGGAGCTTTTTGGCCAACTTCAATCACTTAGGACTCCTTTCTTCAAATTTTGCTTTTTTATAGGCCTTTTTGAGCTCTTTGATAAAGATCCCTTCTGCGTCATCAGCTAGAAGCCGACCCTCCTTATCATAGATCCTGGCACTGCAAAGGGCGCAGCTTGGGGATTTGGATTTGGAGTAGATCTGATCGATCCTGGGGTGAGATTTGACAAACTCTTTGGCTTGAGCCACGATCTGGTCGGTATAGTCATGGCCACTTTGAGATCCTACGACTCTGTCCTCCACGATATCGATCGTCTCTCTGGGAGTCCCCAAAATCTCCTCCTCTGGACAAAAGGGGATCACCTCACACCCTTCCAGCAAAGTCTCAAGCTCTCTATCGTAGCGATCACTCCCATCATAGCGGCACTTCTTGCCAAGCAGACACGCACTTACAGCCACCCGCTTCATCTACACGATCACCACCGACTTGATCTCTGTAAAATCCTCCAGAGCAAACTTTGGCCCCTCTCGCCCTATTCCAGAGAGCTTCACACCTCCATAGGGCTGGATATCAAAGCGAAGTGTGGGAATGTCATTGATCACCACTCCTCCAGCCTCCGCCTCCTCTACGAAGCGCTTGATCTTTTCGATATCTTTGGTAAAGATCGAAAACTGCAGCCCATAGGGTGAGTCGTTCATCTTGGCTATTGCTTCGTCATACCCGCTCACCTTCACCAGACTCACGATAGGAGCGAAGACCTCCTCGCAGACTATCTGCATATCGTCGGTAACGTCGGCCAAGATGGCCGGAT
>PUXX01000084.1 GCA_009659895.1 Campylobacterota bacterium | reverse complement strand
GCCCAAGAGGCGGGGCTCAAACCGATCCCAAAAGAGGTGAGCGAAGTGATCAAGCTCATCGACAATCCCAAAAATTCCCTTACGAAAGAGAAGGTGGAGCTTGGAAAAAAACTCTACTTCGATCCAAGGCTTTCTAAAAGCGGGCTTATTAGCTGTAATACCTGCCACAATCTAGCGATCGGCGGAGACGACAACGTGCCCGTAGCTACCGGACACAAGTGGAGACCCAATCCCCACCATCTCAACTCACCTACCGTCTACAACGCGGTCTTCAACAGCCGCCAGTTTTGGGACGGACGAAGCCCAGATCTAGAAGATCAGGCCACAGGCCCTATCCAAGCACCACCTGAGATGGATATGAAAGCCGAAGATGCGGTCAAAGTGGTGATGAGCATCCCCGAATACAAAGAGGCTTTCGCCAAAGCCTATCCGGGTGAAGAGGTCACCATCAAGACTATCGGCAAGGCCATCGGAGCCTTTGAGCGCACACTCATTACGCCAAGCCGCTATGATGACTATCTCAATGGCGATACCAAAGCCTTGAGTGATGAAGAGAAAGAGGGACTCAAAACCTTTATCGAAGTAGGGTGTGCCAGCTGTCACAATGGCGTGGGACTTGGCGGAAGTATGCAAAAATTTCCGCTCATTGGCAAATATAAATATGCCAATATTGGAGATTTCAAAGGGGATAAGAATGGCATGGTCAAGGTACCGACTCTAAGAAATATCCTAGAGACCGCTCCATATTTCCACAACGGAGCCACTTATGATATCAAAGAGGCGATCGCCATCATGGGTGAGACGCAGCTTGGCAAAAAGCTAAGCAAAAAAGAGATCGACGCTATTGCTACATTTTTCCAAGCGCTGGAAGGCCGCAAGCCCAAAATCGAACTCCCCATCCTTCCCAAAGAGACTCCCGTTACTCCCAAGCCAGATCTAGACTAGCGCCATTGGGGCCTTGGGCCCCTTACCTTTCTTTGCTATAATCGCCCTATGAAAAGAGGCTTTACTATCATAGAAGTGATCATTTCCGTTGTTGTTTTGGCTCTTGTTGGAGTGGCTCTTTTAAGAAGCGGGGCGATGAACCTTGAGCTATTGGAGAAGATCAAAAACAAACAAAATGGTATCGACCTTATTACTATCGCTGCCAACCATCGCAACGAAGACTACAACCACCTCACGAAGGCACTGGAAGATTTCCTGCCCTTTAGCGGTGTGGATGACGATGAGCTTAGGCGTATATTGAAGAAAAAATATCTTTACAAAGAGTACATTCTCAAAGCCAAGATGCCCTCTATGGATGAGGGTCTTGACGAAGATGATCAAGAGTCGGAAAACATCATCAACGTCTCTTTTGTCAAGCTCTCTTTGCAAAACGAAGAGGGAGGGGAGTATATCTATGTCCTTGAGCTCGATGAGTAGAGCTTTTACCCTGGTGGAGCTCATGGTCTCCATAGCCCTCACCACCATTGTGGTCTTTTTTCTCTATAGAGCTCTTTCTAATCAAGAGCAGGCCAATGAGATCATCGCTAAAAATGTCCATGAGATCTCCAAAAAAGAGAAACTCTACCATCTGCTCTTTCGTGATATCTCCAAAGCGACCTCCATCCAAAGCGAGCCCCTTTTCAACAAAAGTTACTCCATCCTTTTGATGCGCACTTCCAACTCCTTGCATCAGATCCCAAATCCTTATGTGGCTTACTTTGTCCATGAGAAAAACCTGACTTTGGTGAGATTGGAGTCGGCCTATCCTATCAAATTTCCAGTCGATTATGAGAAAGTCAAATATATCTTCGCAGATCCTCTCATAGCCCAGACCAAGAAATTTGTCGTACTGGATAGCTCAGCTGCTGGAGGGAGTACGCAGCGAGAGCTACTTCCTGGCGAGAGGCCAAGGGGAGAGAAAAAGGACAAAAACGCCACCGCATCCAAGGAGTATCTCATCTTTTTCAAATGGGAGAAAGAGAAACTACTGATGGACATAAGGAAATAGATGGAGTATCGATACATAGGAAGAAGCGGGCTTAGGGTTACCTCTATTTGCCTTGGGACCATGACTTTTGGCTCGACGACTTCCAGAGCGGAGGCTTTTCGGATCTTGGACAAGGCCTATGACTTTGGGATCAATTTCTACGATACCGCCGAGCTCTACCCCGTGCCGCCTGATAGGCAGCTGGCGGGTCTTACGGAGCAGATCGTGGGGGAGTGGCTGCGTACCAAGCCAAGAGACTCCGTCATCCTGGCCACCAAAGTGGCGGGGGGTGCTAGCGGGTGGTTCGTGCCTCCTATTCGCCACGGGCTTACGGCGATGGATAGGTTTCATATCAAAAGGGCGGTGGAGGGGTCGCTTCGTCGTCTCAAGAGTGACTATATCGATCTGTATCAGATGCACTGGCCAGATAGCGTCGTGCCCATAGAAGAGACCATGAGGGCTTTCGACGAGCTTGTCAAAGAGGGAAAAGTGCGCTATATCGGCACCTCCAACGATACCGCCTACGGACTTACCAAAGCCAATATGGTAGCCAGATACGAAGGGCTTGTCCGCTTTGAATCGATCCAGAACAACTTCAGCCTGCTCAATCCCAGATTTTTCGACGAGCTAGAGCAGGTCTGCCGCAAAGAGCAGGTTTCTTTGCTTCCCTACTCTCCCATTGCCGGTGGGGTGCTCAGCGGCAAATACCACCAAAAATTTGTTCCCGAAGATGCTAGATTTAGTATCTATATGAACCACCCCCTCAAACGGGTGCGAGAGCATGCGAAGCGATTTTTCAACGACAAAACGTTGGCGATGACGGTGGAGTTCGTACGGATCGCCCAAAAGTACGGCTACCATCCCGTCACCTTGGCGGTGGCCTATAGCAAGCATTTCGACTTCGTAGCCTCTACCATCATCGGAGCCAGAAAAGTAGAGCAGCTCGACGCCTCCTTGGCGGCGATGGATGTGAAGCTGGATCGCCAGATCCTAAAAGAGCTTGCAAGCTTGCAGCAAAAGTACTGCTATCCGATGGGATAGCGTTACTCCCAGCAGTTTTTATATTCTGTGGAAGGTTTGGGGAGTCTGGATGTGTCGGTAGCTATTTCGCTGCGATAGGGATCTTTTTGGATAGCTGATTCTCCTATACCGTTGTCCATTTTGCACCATATATCTCTATCCCCATTTGGATGGGCAACAATGGCACATCCATCTACATATCCTATGATCAATTCTCCACTATTACGCAATCCCTTTGCATCCCATTGGAGGAGTCTGTTCTCTACAATTGCATAATATAAGTTTTCATCTAGATCTAGGAGTATGTGAAAACTTATATTATGCAATTGTTGAGAACAGACTCCTCCAATGGGA
>PUXX01000061.1 GCA_009659895.1 Campylobacterota bacterium | reverse complement strand
GGGCGATTTTGACGATCTCTATCTCGATGATGTCGTCATAAATGTGGTATATAATCCTATAATCTCCTACTCTATATCGGTAGAAGGGGGAGAGATTACCGACCAATTTTTTGCCTATGTAGGGATTTTTGGCTAACTCTTGCTCTATTTTTTCTAAGATTTTTATCTGCCATTTTCGATCGATCTTCTTTAAATCTTTGAAAACTTTTTTATCGAAAAAGACTTTATACATTCAAAAGCTTCTTCATCTCATCAAGAGTTATGAGTTCTCTCTTTTTTTCATCGACTCTTCTTTGTGCTTCCAAAGCATCTAGGATGTCGTCGAGATATTCTCGAAGCGCCTCTTTGATAAAAAAGCTTTTTGGGCGTTTTGTCAGTGCGCTGAGTCTATTGAGCTTTTCTTCGAGCTCTTTATCCAGTCGAACGCTAATCATCTCGGCTCCTTTGTCATACTTGTCATACAAGTATAACATAATTTTAGCGATTAGAGTATCGAAGTCGCATCAAGGCATCTTTCAACTCCTCCACACTCTCTATGGCATCTTCGTAGCGCTGCCATCCCCAGTTGACTTTGATAAAATCTATACCGGCATTTCTTGCTGCCTCTTCGTCCGTTTTGCCGTCGCCTACAAGAACGATCTCATCCTTTTGGCAGCCAAAGTGATCGATAATCTTTTCGATCATTTCAGGGGCCGGTTTTGGATGCTTTACCTCATCGCCGCAGACGATGATGTCAAAATATCTCTCCAAGTCAAGATGCCTTAGTATCTGCGTCGCCGACTCTTTGTAGGCGTTGGTGGCGAGGGCGTAGCGAAAATGGGGGCGAAGCTCGTCGAGGAGTTCGCGAATGCCGGTAAAAAGGAGCGTCTCTTTATGGTGGTTTTGGCTGTAATACTCCCTAAACCAAGCTATATGTTTTGGATCGTATTCCTCAACGCCGTAGAAGAATTTGGGGCGGTGGATGGAGGTGTCGTTGACCGCTTCTAGGATCACCTTTTTCTCCAATGGAGGGAGCCCAAGTTTGGAACGTACGAAGTTGATAGAGTTGGAGATGATAGCGGAGCTGTCTATTATTGTGCCGTCCATATCGAAAATGATGTACTTGAGCATTTAAACCTCTTTTTTGCTTAAAAATACTAAAATTAGCATAAATCTTGGGTTAAGGACATGGATGCAAAAGATTCGAAATATCGCGGTGATCGCCCACGTCGATCACGGAAAGACGACGCTCGTAGACGAGCTACTCAAGCAATCGGGCACGATCGAAGCCCACAAGGAGCTGGCTGAGCGGGCGATGGATAGCAACGACTTGGAGCGTGAGAGAGGTATTACGATCCTGTCGAAAAATACGGCGATCCGCTATGGGGATTTTAAGATCAACATCATCGACACTCCCGGACACGCCGACTTTGGCGGTGAGGTGGAGCGGGTCTTGAAGATGGTGGACGGAGTGCTTTTACTGGTAGACGCGCAAGAAGGCGTCATGCCCCAGACTAAATTCGTGGTCAAAAAGGCGATCAGCCTTGGGCTCAAGCCCATTGTCGTCATCAACAAGATCGACAAACCAGCAGCCGAGCCGGAGCGTGTGGTGGATGAGATATTTGATCTCTTCGTGGCGATGGATGCCAGTGAGGAGCAGCTGGACTTCCCTATCCTCTACGCTGCTGCTAGAGATGGTTATGCTAAGTGGAATCTAGACGATCCCAACAAAGATATCACGCCAATTTTTGAAGCGATCATCGAGCATGTCCCAGCGCCAAGTGGAAGTGCGGAAAATCCAGCGCAGGTGCAGGTCTTTACGCTGGACTACGACAACTACGTAGGGCGTATCGGAATCGCTCGCATTTTCAACGGCCGCATCAAAAGGGGCGAGGAGCTTCTCCTTGTCAAGGCCGACGGCGAGGAGCAAAAGGGGCGTATCAGCAAACTCATAGGCTTTTTGGGGCTTAATCGCTACGACATCGATGAGGCGGAAGCGGGAGATATCGTAGCCATTGCCGGATTTGAGGCGATTGATGTGGGAGATAGCCTCGTCGATCCCGCAAACCCCATGCCTCTTGATCCGCTCCATATCGAAGAGCCGACACTGAGCGTCTACTTTAGCGTCAACGACTCCCCGTTAGCCGGACTTGAGGGTAAGCATGTCACCTCTAACAAACTCAAAGATCGCCTCTTCAAAGAGGTAGAAACCAATATCGCCATGAAGGTCGAAGAGGTAGGCGAGGGGCGCTTCAAAGTCAGCGGCAGGGGAGAGCTGCAAATTACGATCTTGGCGGAGAATATGCGCCGGGAGGGGTATGAGTTCAATATCTCCCGCCCAGAAGTTATCATCAAAGAAGAAAACGGCGTTCGCTTGGAGCCCTTTGAGTATCTGGTCGTCGATGTCCCAGAAGACTTTAGTGGCACGGTGATCGATAAGCTTGGACGAAGAAAGGCGGTGATGAGCTCCATGACGCCGATGGATGAAGGGTATGTTAGAATAGAGTTTGAGATTCCAGCACGTGGACTCATCGGATTTCGCAGCGAATTTTTGACCGACACCAAAGGTGAAGGGGTGATGAATCACTCCTTCTTGGATTTTCGCCCCTTCGTTGGGGAGGTGGAGCATCGAAAGAATGGGGCTCTTATATCTATGGAGAGTGGCAAGGCGCTTGCTTATGCGCTCTTTAATCTGCAAGAGCGAGGGGTCCTCTTTATTGAACCCGGGACGGAGGTCTATGTAGGGATGATCATTGGTGAGCACAGCCGGCCCAATGATCTAGAGGTCAATCCCATCAAGGGCAAGAAGCTCACCAACGTTCGTGCCAGTGGGAGTGATGATGCGATTCAGCTCACGCCTCCAAGGAAGATGACCCTAGAGAGGGCTTTGGAGTGGATCGAAGAGGATGAGCTCGTGGAGGTGACGCCAAAGTCGATACGCCTTCGCAAACGCTACCTCGATCCACATGAACGCAAAAGGATGGCCAAACAGAAAAAATAAGGAGCTGTCATGGGAAAACTGGCGAAAATTAGGAGTTTGACCGAAGAGGCCAAAAATTTGGTAGAGGAGTTTCAGCGAGATCTCAATGAAGCGATAGAGGAGTATAACGCCGCACTAAAAGAGTTTGAGGTGGTCAAAGAGTCGGTAGAGCTCTCTACCCTCAAGGAGATCGATGAGGCTTTGGAAGGGATGGAGCATCTGCCTCAAATTCCTCTTAAGCCAGTGATAGAGTGTGAGGATGAGGGGGCAATTTTAAGAGAGATCGAGCCAGAGGAGCCCTATGAGGTCGAGGAGCCTAGATCTGGGACATTTGCTGCGAAGTTTTGGGGATTTGTGGTAGCTGTACTGCTCTTTTTGGGCTTTGGAGCAGTGGGTGCCTATCTTAAAAATCTCAATTTAGACCTTTCTATGATTGATATGAAGTTTATTGAGCAAGCCTATGGCTTTTATAGTGATCTGATCACAGGCACATCAGGTTCGGCTCCAGCTTTGGGTATTGTCTTGGCTGCTGCTGTGTCGATCTTGGTAGGTTATCTGGTCTATTTGGCTTTTGTTGGTAAGGCTGCTTCGATGAATCTCCAAAGAGCCGAAGCGATCTTTGAAGCTGCAAAGAGCTACGTAGAGCAAAAAGAGCCCTTCTTGCACAAGGTTAAAACATTAAAAGAGTTTTTTCAAAAAGCTCTTGCTACGCTCAAGAGTGCACGGATCTTTGGAGATGAGTATGAAGCTAGAGCAAAGAGGATTCGATTTTTTGAAGGGGATGACTTTGAGGCTTTGAGTAGCCCATCCAAGACCGATATTATCGATCTGTGTTATCTCAAAAATGATCTAGAGGTGATTGTCGCCTCCAAACCTTATGAGCAAAACGATATGGTAGCGCCTGAAGTAGTGGCGCTCTTTGATGATGTGGATAGAGATGTGGCCAAAATCAAGCAGCGGATCTATGGATAGATTTTTGGAGGCGATGGAGTTTCGCCACGCCTGCAAGATCTTCGATGAGTCCAAGAAGATATCAGAGGAAGATTTTACTGCTATTTTGGAATATGGTCGGCTCAGTCCCAGCTCCTTTGGGATGGAGCCGTGGCGCTTTTGGGTGGTGACGGATGAGCAAAAGAAACGAGAGCTTAGGCCTTTATGCTGGAATCAAAAGCAGATTACCACGTGCAGCCATCTTCTACTCATCATTGCCGACAACGCCGCCGTGCAAGACGACGCCTATATCGAAGCGATGTTTCAAAGACGAGGGCTCAGTCCCGAAGCGACGAGGGCCTATATCGAGCGCTACAAGAGCTTTTTGGCCAAACAAAATATCTCATGCTGGACCAAGAAGCAGTGCTACATCGCCGCGGCCAATATGATGACAGGGGCCGCTTACAAAAGGATAGATAGCTGCCCTATCGAGGGTTTTGATAAAGAGGAGCTTGAAGCGTATCTTGGAGTGGATGGTATCAAAAAGGAGGTGGCTTTGATCGTGGCCTTTGGCTATCGTCTAAATCCCCAGCCTCCAAAGCGCCGGCTCCCTCTAGCTCAAATCACAACGTATCTATAAGGAGGAATTTATGGAAGAGAAGGTATTGGAAGTGATGAAAAAAGCCGGCAAGCCGCTCAAGGCCGCCGAGATCGCCGAAATGCTAGGCGTGGATAAAAAGGAAGTGGACAAAGCCATCAAAAAACTCAAAGCCGAAGGGAAGATCGAATCTCCCAAGCGCTGCTACTACGCTCCCAAGGCCTAAGAGCCTTCGGGTGCGCTCGCTTCATCTTCAGCCTCTTTCGCGATCATGCCCACCGCGAAAAAATAGCCGACGATTATCATGATAATGGCTAAAATCAGCGCTAAGACGCTCTTTTTGATCGTGAATAAAAAGACGACGCCCATTGCGATGAGCGCCAGTACCAAAACCATGTAGATCATTCGCTCTCCTTTTGTGGGGGTACCACTTCGTTGGTCTGGATAGTTGCCGGTTTGTAGATATTGATGAGGCCTTTGACGCCGATGCTCATGACGATATTGTAAAGAAAGATCGCAAAGGCCAAAAGCAGCATCGCCCCGCAGATCCCGGCAAGAATCATATAGGTATTGTATTCGCCGTTGAGATAGAGGGCACGGCGAAGCATGCCGTCCATGCCCGCCATTCCCATGAAGGCTCCCATACCGATACCACCGATGAGATGGAGCCAGAAGTGGAGGTCGGCCAGCTTTTGGCTGTAGAGCTTGGCGCCGTTGGTAAGAATCGGCAAGAGGATATAGATAGCGCTATAGAGCGTCATGGTAAGTCCTACCAAGATAGCCACGTGCACGTGGGTTCCGATGATCCACTGGGTGTTGTGCAAGATTCTGTTCATCCCAAGGTCGGCCTGGATGATACCTGCTGGGACTGCCAGCATGAAGCCAAGAATCCCGCCAAGCAAGAACTTGAGCTCATTGCTCATCTTGAGAGGTCTGGCTCTCCAAAGGGTGACCAGGGTGATGAAGACGGCGATTCCTTGAGTGATAAGCTCAAAGGCCGTCACCATTTCACCGCTGACTACTTTGAGGATGTTTGGCTGGCCCTGATCGCTCATGAGGTGGTGGCTCCATACGGTCCAAGAGACCACCATCTCCAAAAAGAGCGCCGCTCGGGCGATATTTTGCATGAAGAGATCTTTTCCAGAAATTAGCATCGCCAAAAGATACCATGTGCCTGCTACGAAGATGAGTACAAGCCCGTCGGCGATAAGATCGAGCCCCCACCAGAAGATATTTTTATATAAAAGGGCATCGACCCACGTATCTTTGAGTGAAGCGCCAAAAAGCTCACCCAAAAAGTAGATAAGAATCAAAACTCCCGCAGAAGAGATAACGATAGCGTTGAGCCCCATATCGATGGTACCTCGGCTAATTGCCGCTATGGGAAGGGGTACTAGGTGCTCCTTTTTCTTGCGTCGAAAGAAGTTCAAAAGCCCCTCTAGACCAAGAGCGGATTTGAGAAGATCCCATGCGGGCTGTTTCTCCCATCCTTTTGGCGTGTAGAGGATGGTCTTGAAGATGTTGTAGGTAAAAAGAAAGGTTCCGATCATGATGCCCACGACGCCGACGATATAGGTGATACCGCCAATGATGGTGAATTGCTTGAAATCGACCGGCAGTGGCCAGTAGAGCGTGTAAAGCGGTGCGTAGTGGAACAAAAATCCCGCTAGCCACATGATAAAGGTCCCCGCAGCGATGAACTTCCAAGAAAGGTCGGCCAGTTTGACGCTGTATATTGGCTTTTTCATCAAGTAGGGTGTCAAAAAGAGAAAAGCTCCAAAGACTATCATATAGCTTGAACCAAAGATTCCTACCATAGGATGAACCGTCATAATGGAGAAGAAGTGGCTCTCATCGATCATAGGAAGGGGTTTGATCTCGTGCAAGCGCATGATCATACCTTCCAATGCCGCCAATCCATAAAAAAGAAGCCCGATGACCACGAACCGAAGGGCTATTTTTTGCATCGGGGTCATTGTCTCGTGTGCTAGACCTCCTTCGTGCCCTTCCATCAACTTTTGCATAAAACTCATCACACCTCCTTATTTCATCGAATATCGATCATATTCCATACAGCCAATAACCTTAATGGCGTCTTTGACTTCCATAAAAGCTCCCTTTGGTCCGGAATATTCGGTCGATTTGATGTTGTAGACGCCGTTTTTGTCAAAAATCCACAACAGATCGTTTCTGCTTCCCGGGACCACCTGCATCTGCGTCACCATCGAGCCGTTTTGTCGAAAGATACCAAATCCATAGGTGAGATCTTCGCTTTTGGCGTCGAAGACTACCTTATCCCCGCAGTGGATAAGCATCGGCTTCTCCCCTTCGATGGTGATTTTGTGGTCTTTGTAGGTGATATGAAAGACCTTGTCTGGTTTGATTTTGTCTCTATTGAGATCGTAAGGGACCCAAGGGACCGTGTTGTAGGTCAAGAAGTGTAGTCCCGTGCCTATAACGACCAAGATGGCGATATAGGTATAAAAAATCGCCGGTTTGGCTCCCTCTTTTTTGCCGTCTCGCACGATATTGTATGCAAACCAAGCAATCAAAGAGATGACAATCCAAGCATAGATCGAATAGACGATCTTCAGCGTAGAAAGCACATCAACGCTGTCGGCCATAGCTGCTCCTTCATTCAAAATTTTTTCAAATTGTAGTGGGATTACCGGGGAAAAATCTTGATCTGTATCAAGAAAAAAGCATTTAGGAAGGATCGATATTAATTATTTTTTAGACATAAAATCATTATTGATTTTAAGAGTATGTATAAAAATCAAGCTATTTTATGCGATATTTATTAGGAATTGTTATGACTAAAAAAGCAAGAAAAGCGACGAAAGAGGCATAGAGGAAGAGATTGTCCCCATACATCAGCCCTGCGAAGAGGCTTCCGAGCATCCCCCCAAGACCAAAGCTCACACCGCCGAAGAACTGCTGGGCGAGGGTTTTGTTGGGGTAGATCTCATAGAGGTAGCTAATGGCGGCGGAGTAGTACAGAGCGAAACTAAAGGCGTGGAGCGTCTGGGCGAAGTAGAGGACGGGGAGGCTGTCGGGAAAGAGATGAAAAAGCAGCCATCGAAAGGATGTCAAAAGAGTGCTGAGCTGCAAAAGACGCAAGAGACTTCCACGCATGAGAGGTGCTTGGAAGTAGAGCATGATGATCTCTGCTATCACGCCAACGGTCCAAAGATAGCTAATAGTCTTATAATCTAGTCCATGTTGACTTTCATAGATGGTGAAGAAATTGTAAAATGGTCCAAAACTTATCTGCATGAGCAAAAAGTTTGCCCATAGCCACCAATACTTTTTGAGATCTAAAGATCTGGTATCACTTTTTTTTGTGGCCTCTTCTTCGATCATCCATCCTACGACGCTTGTCATGAGGATGGTAACAAAAAGCGTCCATAGCGCCCTATCGGGCTCGTCCATATATGGAGCCAGGCCCAAAGCGACTACGATGAAGCCGATAGAGCCAAAAAGCCGGCTTTTGCCATAGTGCTCCTTGCCGATTTTCGCCAGTGCGATGGTCTCCACGTAGGGCAGGGAGAGGGCGAAGGAGATACCGAGCAAGATGTTTGGGATCAAAAAGAGCCAGAAATTTTCGATCGTGGGGAAAAAGAGAAGCCCCGCAAGAAGGGAGAGTAGAAGCGAGGCTTTGTAGATTTTTTTGTCGAGGGTGAAACGCCGCAAGAAAAAAAAAGGAGTCAAAAATCGCATCAGAGGACTCATGGCAAAGACGATCCCTATCTCAAGAGGCGAGTAGCCTTTGAGCTCTAGTACTTTTGGCATATAGATCACATAGACGCCAATAATGGCGAAAAACCAGAAGTAAAAGGCTGAGATGAGCCAAAAGAGCCTATGCATCTTTGATCGTGCGAGTTAGGGAGATAAGATCGTGCAGTGTCTGTCTATCTTCGCGAAAGAGGGCGATAAGAAGACCGATGACGGAGAGGATGGAGATGGGCATGGCGAAATAGCGGATGGTGGACTGGAAGAAGTTGGGCAGCTTTTTGGGATCGCTCCATCGCACCACTTTGATATCGTAAGCCTTCATCCCCGGAGTCTGCCCTTTGAACGTCCATAGTGCGGTGACGATGAGATAGTGGGGGATGAGGATATAGAGCCACCCCTCTGCCATATGCTCACGAAATCCCTCGCGGCTACCCATGACGAAGTAGATGATGATATAGATGATGGGCATTGTGATCATGAAAGTATCGGTCAAAAAGGCCTTGAGCCTGTCGGCGATGGGGGCGGGAGTGATAGAGGGGGTTTTTAAGGGGGGCTCTTTTTTGACCTTGCCCTGTTTTATATCCCTCCATCTGGCCATCAATTGCCTCGACTGCCGGGTTTGATTGGAGTGCTTCCGCTTTGACAAAGCGGGCACTCATCAGGTTCGTAGATAGGAAACGTAAAATCGGCCAAAGCGAAGAAGGGTTTGTCTTTTGGGAGCTTGCACTCCTTTTGAGATTCGATAGCGCTATTTTTTCGTTTGCATACCCCTCTATTGGCCAAGGCGGCGAAACCTACCACTTCGCCTCCTCTTTTTTCTACCTCATTCGCTGCCTCCATAGCGCTGCCGCCGGTGGTGATGATATCTTCGCAGATGAGCACCTTCTCTCCAGGATCGACCTCGAAGCCTCGGCGCAAGGTCATCTTGCCATCTTTTCGTTCTGTGAATATGAAACGCACACCCAGTGCCCTTGCAAGTTCATAACCAGCCAAGAGTCCTCCGATGGCGGGGGAGCAGATAGTATCGACGGCAAGACCGCTCTTTCGGATCTGGGTGGCAAGCTCTTTGGCCAAGGCTTCGGCTCTTTTTGGATCTTCTAAGACTTTGGCGCTTTGGAGGTAGTTGGGGCTGTGTTTACCGCTAGAGAGGAGGAAGTGTCCTTCCAGCAAGGCCCCAGCATCTTTATAGAGCTGTTGGATATCCATCAATAACCTTTTTGTTCAATTGCAAAAATCAGCTATCTTTTGTCTGTGTATAGCCTTAGATTAGACTTTCATGATCTCTTGCTCTTTAGCTTTGACAAGCTCATCTACTTTTTTGACAAATTCGTCGGTAATCTTTTGGACCTCATCAAGCCCTTTTTTCTCTTCGTCTTCGGTGATGAGCTTCTCTTTGAAGAGCTTTTTGATCTTATCATTGGCATCTCGGCGCACGTTTCGGATGGCGATTTTGGCCTTTTCGCCAAACTGCTTCGCCTTTTTCGCTTCCGCCTCGCGCTGCTCCACGGTCATCGGAGGGAAGAAGAGCTTGATCTGATCGCCGTCGTTGTTGGGATTGACGCCGATGTTCGCCTCTTGGATGGCTCGCTCAATCTCCCCCAGCAGCGACTTGTCCCACGGGGCGATGACAATGGTGGTGGCATCCGTGGCGGTGACGCTGGCCGCTTGGTTGAGAGGCGTGGGGGCGCCGTAGTAGTCTACTTTGATATTTTCTACTACCGCAGTGGTAACACGTCCTGTACGAAGGGTATTGAAATCTTTTTTCAATACCTCAAGACTCTTTTGCATATGATCTTTGGCATATTCATAGACTTCACTTAGCTCCATATCGACTCCTTACCAAAAGTTTTGTGCTAATTTTACTATTTTTTACCTTTATTATCATAAGGACTCTTCTTTTTGTCAGTTTTATAGAGAGGTTTTGGTCTATAAGACCATCCTTGACTTCTACTTCTTGCCATCCCGCGTTTGTGATATAGATCTGAGCCTTTTTGTAGCGTGGATCGATTTTGACCTTGATATGACGTAAAAGATGATCTGGAGAATAGTTTTTTGGCTCTATCCATTGAGCTTTTACTCCTTGGATTTTCAGAGCCTTTTGGATGGTGGTATGGGGTGTCAGAGCGATTCTCGAAAGATCTAAAGGATCAGTTGCGACCCCTTTTTGTTGATTGGCTATCGCTTCAAACCCTAAGCTTTTGAGTATCTTTTTGATTTTTTCGTTATATTCCCCATAAGGATAGGCATAGGATCTGGGACGATATCCCAAATAGTTCTTAAAAAGATCGATTCCTCGTTGAGTATCGGTTATGATCGAGTGTTCATCTAAGTCTGTCAAATGGGCATGGGAGTGAGAGTGGAAGCCGATTTCACCATATTTACCGATCTTTTTGAGGTCTTGCCAGCTCAAGTAGTCGGGATAGCCTTTTTGGATCGGCTCAGTGTTGATGAAGATAGTGAAAGGGTAGCCAAAAGAGCGAAAAATAGGAAAAGCTTTTAAAAAGCTCTTGAATCCATCGTCGATCGTGATGATGACCCAGCGTGGATCGATGGGTTGATGTTGCCTCAAGGCTTTTATCAGTTTTGAGAGCGGAACTACTTTGTATCCATGTTCTTGAAGGTAGAGGAAGTCCTTTTGAAGCTGTTTCAAAGAGGTATTTGTAGAAGGGTACCTTGGATCTGCAAAACGGTGATAGACCAGGATATGGGCTTGAGCCCAAAGAGAGAGGCTACTTAGAAGGAGTAGCAGGAGGAGCCGGAACATCACTAGGTGGTGCAGGTACGGGAGCAGGGAGAGCTGGAAGATCCGATTTTTGCTCTACCAGTACTTTGTCGATGACCGATTTGTTATACTCTTTGTTGTACATATATCCTAGCAAAATTGTATTGAGGACAAAAGCTGTGGCCAAAATGAAGGTCAATCGGGCCAAAAATCCTTGAGGTCCTTTCGCGCCAAAAAGTGATTCGTTGCTTCCACTGTAGGCTCCAAGACCGATAGAAGAGCTTTTTTGTAGTAAAATTACGATGGTCAGAACGATCGCCAATACGATCTGTAGGATAAAAAGGATTTTTATCATAGTGAGCCTTTATGAAATTTTAGGGCAATTATACCAAAAAAAGATGCATCCCAAACATATCAAAGAATTCGATAGATTTGCCAATGGGTACGAGCGCTATAAGATTATCCAGACCAGAGTAGCTCAACATCTGATCCAAAAGACATCTTATAAAGGTCGAAATATATTGGATCTAGGGGCGGGAAGTGGTGAGATATATAGAGCGATCGATTGGGAGTTTGATCGTTTTTATGCTCTAGATCTGGCTCAAAACATGCTACGATTCCATCCAGAAACGAAGGTGGAGAAGATCTTATGCAATTTTGATGAAGATCGATGCTGGAAGAGACTTACATCTTTATCTTTATCTATTGATCAGATATTTGCTTCATCTTCTTTGCAGTGGAGTAAAGACCTAGATACTTTGCTTACCAGGATGAGGAGTCTAGATTGTCCTGTAAGCGCTGCTCTATTTACTAGCGGAACTTTTAAGACGATCCATGAAATTTTGCAGGTCCCTTCTCCTGTGCGATCCAAAGAGGAAGTTTTGTCCCTATTTTGCCAGCATTTTATGATAGACTATGAGATAAAACGATACAAGCTTTTTTTTCCAGATAGCAAAAGCATGTTTTCCTATATTAAAAAAAGTGGTGTAAGCTCTGGGCATAAGAGGACCTCTATAGGGAAGCTCAAAGAGCTTATAAGAAGTTATCCTCATCCATATTTAGAGTTTGAAGTGGTGTTTCTATGGTCAAAAGAGTAGCTTTTTTGATGGTGCCTTTGATACTTTGGGCCGATATTGTATGCAAGATTGAGGAGCAGCGTATCATTTGCACCTATTTTATCGATCGATCAGACAATTCTCATGGTCTGACAGTAGAATTTCACTGGTACTCTCCAAAGGGAGGAGACGATAGGGTCAAGGTCTTTAAAGTACCTCCCTACCATGGATCGGTCTATGATTATCGCTTTTTACCCGGACGTCAGCAGGGCAGATGGAAGGTGGTAGCTAAAGAGCTCGAGACCAACAAGAGCGCTTCAACTACATTCGATATTAACAATAGCGATGATGAGTTCTTTGCGGATTAGAGCTCTTTTTCTACGTCATAGAGCTCATAGCGGATATTTTTAAACCTCTCGCTCCACTTAAGATCGACCATTTTCATCGCTTCTTCCAGCACCCTTGCAGATTCTTGGGCCCTTTTTATATTGGCTTTGAGAATACTTTGTATGCTGTCTCTAAGAAGTTCGCTTTGCGTAGATTCTTTGAGGACGTCATGACGAATGTCACGATACAGGAGTAGACGTTTGTCTTCATACTGGGCTTGATGGCGAAGGTTTTTGAGTTTTGAGGCCAGCTCTTTGTTGTCGAAAATGTAGCGCTCAATATCTTCGACGACGCGAATTCCTTCTTTGAGTCGGTTGAGATTGGCGTCGATGAGCCGAAAGAGCTTCGGCTCTTGATTACTCTTCATTGCCGATGATACCCAAGATCTGAAGCAAAGAGATGAAAAGATTGAGGACATCAAGATAAAGAGCGATCGCCGCTTCTACAGGGCTTGAGAAGTTTCCTTGAATGATATTTTGTGTATCGTAAAGAATAAATGCGCTAAACAGAAGTGCTCCCGCTCCAGCAAGCATCAGTTGTAAAAGAGGACTTCCCAAAAAGATGTTGATAAGTCCTGCTACGATCATGATTATCAAGGCGATAAAGAGAAATTTACCCATAAAGGTGTAATCTTTTTTGGTGTTGATGGCAAAAAGACTAATTCCTCCAAAGGCTACGGCTGTGAGCAAAAAGGCGTTGGTGACGATACTTGCACCTGAGGGCATCGCCAAAATGGCGCTAAGAAGTGGGGTGAGAGTAAGTCCGGTGAGAAATGTGAAGGCAAAGAGCATAATAAGGTTGATACCAGGTTTGTCTTTTGTGAAATAGAGCCCTATCAACACCCCAAGCTCCAAGATCACCAGCCCCCAATACCAGGCTGCAATGGTAGGTGCTATTTGCATTCCGATATAAGCACCGGTCGCCGCAGCGAGTAGTGAGGCTGCGAAGAGTTGGTAGGTCTGCTTTATGAATGCCATTTGCTGTGATTGGCTTCGCTCTTGGGCAGAATGTATGGTTTGATCTAATTGCGTTCTATTATAGAGATCCATTTTCCCCTCCTTTTTGGTTTTTCACACTTTATAGAAGATAACATTTATTTCATATTAGCTTGTTATTATACATTATTATATTAAATTCCAACAAAGGAGTGCCTATGAGACTTCTACTTCTGCTATTTTTCCTATTTCAGGCCAGCTGGGCGATACCACAGTTTGCCAGAGAATATCAGACGAGCTGTTTTACGTGCCACACCAATATCCCCATGCTCAATGAAACCGGAGAGAGCTTTTTGCGCAACGGTTTTCGATTTAGTGAAGAGGATGTGGCTTCTTTGAAGGAGTTCATTACCCACGGAGATAGGCAGTATGAGCCTTTGGGAGCGATGGTGGGACTCAATTATAGTGATAAAAACAAAAACAACGAACTAACAGGAAAAGTGAAGCTCTATTTTGCGGGGACGCTCAACAAATATCTCTCACTCTTCGCTATGAGTAGACAAAATATTAATACTGAAAACCCTAATGCTCCTAAATTATTTCAAGAGGACTCTTCTACCGCCTATATAAATTTTGCTTTTAATGAACCAGCCCATCTTTTGAGAGCCGGACTTATGGCTCCTTTTACTCAGCTTGGTAACATTCAGCGCTCTTTTGCTGATTCAGCTTTACATGGCCTGCCTGCAGGTATCCAGGGCAAAGAGATGTATCGATCGCCACTTCAGCGAACAGGTATAGGGAATTTCAAAGGTGGAGAATATTCCTTTTTGTATAACAACAAACTCCTCTTTCTTATCTCCTATGGAGATCCAGTGGATCATGGTGGACCCTCAGGTAAGAGTATGAGTGGCGGAGGAGGTAGTTCTCATATGGGAGGTAATTCCCATACTGCTGATGGTTTTGGAAGTATAGGACAAGGAGCCGGCCACATGGGTGCTGGTCATAGTGGTCAAGGTAGCTCCTTTGGACATGGATCGTCTATGGATGCCACTCAAAAGATCTATCTTTTTCACACAGGCACCACATCTTCTGGTGGATTTGGACAGAGTGGTATGGGACATGGTGGCCAAGGTATCGGTCCAGGATCTAGAGATGGTGATAGCTCACAACTTTTGGCAGGAGTGCGTTACTTTTTCGATAGTGGATGGAAAGTGGGGGTTCTTTATGGTGCAAAAGAGGAGAGAGGAATGGATATAGACTCTATTCTTGTACCTATAGAGAGAGATTTTGGTCGATGGTATCTTACATCGATTCTGGTTTATAGTGATAGCGATAAAGATGGAGAATATAAAGGAATAGAAAACGCTCTTTTATATAAACTTCAAGAAAATGCATTTATTCGTGCTATTATTAATTATGGTATAGATGATAACGATGATGATGAGACAGGGTGCTCATTGAGCTATAGTCTTATTGTAAATGATTTTGCTATGATTCATGTCACAGGAGCCTATGCTAACACGCTGACTGATCAGGATGATACGCAATTAAAGATCTCTTTCAATCTCTTCTTTTAATAAAAGGGCCTTTTGGGCCCTTGACAATCCTTCCAAAGTATGGCAATATTTCGGTCCTCATTTGAGGGGGGTTCTTTGAGAGAAGAGTGGATGTGAGAGATGCTTGACAAAAGATGAGAGATTGTGGCATAATTCACATCCTCAAAAAGAGGTGGTGGAAATATGTTTCGAATTGAAACATATTTCTTGACATCTTTAAGATTTTTTGATAGAATGTGACTCAGATTTCAAGAGACATTGTTTCTAAATGAAACAAGCTCTTGACAAACTTAAAAAAGTTTGATATAATTTGAGTCTGATTTGAGTGAAAGCTCTTGATACTTGTTTCGAAATGAAACAAGAGTTCTTCCAAAAGTCTTGACAAACTTTTCAAAGTTTGGTAAAATTTCATCCGCTTTTGAAAAAAGGCTTGACTGACTCATCGGGTTGATGAGTTTGAGAGCTTTTTTAAATAAAGCGTTCTTTGACAACTAGACAGAGGACAGAGTTCCTTTGAGTTTAACCAAATGAGAATTTGGATTGACTTTCTATATATTTATGGAGAGTTTGATCCTGGCTCAGAGTGAACGCTGGCGGCGTGCCTAACACATGCAAGTCGAGCGAGAACGGCCCCT